>CAYWTT010000252.1:0-6000 GCA_964461245.1 uncultured Prolixibacteraceae bacterium
TGTAATTCATGGCATCGGGTGTCAGGTTTTTCAGGAAGACCGAATCTTTCTCAGCCAGCAATACAGGTGTTTGCTGATTAAGATTATACACTTTAATTTTCACATAACTGGCAGAGTTCATACTGACAAGGTATTTTCTTCCTATACCGAGATAGAGGCCCGACAGTATCTCATCTCCCGGGATGGTGAATTTATCAGCAATTTCAGTAATGCCGCCATTATTGGTGCCCGTCCAGTAACCAATTGACGGGGAAGGGAGTAATGAAAGCTGGTGGGTATCTCCTTCTGCTAGGTTAGTAAATTCACCACAGAGATTTTCACCTGAATTGAATTGTTTCCCGTTGAACGACACCGGATTTTTCCCTGCCGGATCCAGCCAGTGCTTCAGCTGTTTGGTCGAATCCGATTTGTAACTCCATGCCATATCGAAACGGGCAAAATAGTCATTGACCGGATTGGAACAAACTGCTGCCCCACCTGAAAGGGTTCCGAAAAGCTGCCCCGACCGGTTAAAGCAGGGACCTCCCGAGGACCCGAACTCCGTAGTACCTACATCCCACTTGAATACCTTCCAGAAGGCATTTTTCACGAAACTTGACAAGAATGTAGCGATGACCGGCGTATCGTGGTCTATGGCAATCTTTTTCACATCCCCCTGCGGATGATGAATGCATGCAACCGTATCGGTCAACTGTGCTGACCTTGTCCATCCTGCATAATAAGGTCGGAAAGTGGGAGGGGGTAACGTATTCAGCTCTAAAAGGGCAAAATCAAGACTGTCCAGAGTGGCTTTCAACTTGCTGCCCGACAGGGAATTGGTCACATCACCATCCAATGTCCCGCAATAAGGGCTTTCATAATTAAAGAGGAAGAGAGTTGTGGAAGCTTTTAAAGGAGTATTGACGCAGTGATTGGCAGTGAGCAGATACGGTTTTTTATTTTCTGCCGTGTTATTCACCAGTGTAGCAGTGCACAGATCCTTTCCCAGCACCATGATCCGGCATACACTGTTCTGCAGTTCTCTCCAGCGGTCAGCCTGATCACAGTTGATTTCCCGGTTGCAATCCCCGGCGGTTATTCCCAAAGGCCGTCGGGTATCCACATATTTCAGCACACCGACATAGTCATGGTTGACACGGGTGATGACAAAATCAGCGGTCGAAGCAGGAGGATAAGGTGTTTCATACTGAACCACCACTTCGTCACCCGGTACGGGCGTTACGGTCAATACCCGGTCTTGGGAATTATTCTTCCAGGTATAAGCGCCTCTTATAACCTGAAAATCTGGTGTATAAAGAAATAGTCTGCTCCTTTCCTGCAATTCAAACTGTTCAAAAAGCAGGTTAAGAGAGAGCGCTCCTTCCGAGTGGATAGTAAGTTGCCATATCCACCAGCCATCTTCCGACTTTCCCCAGACTCCGTATGTCAAGGGTGACAAATTCACTTCAAAAGGGTGGGCAAAAGTAAAAGGTTTCAATAATCCTTCTTTTGCCTGCTGTTCGGACTCCCATCGAAGCGCTTCATTGTTGACCTGGGGCATTGACAGAGCCTGGATTTTGGCACTCTTCAGGGTAATTGCCTTTCTGGGCAGGCCTCCTTCTGATTGCTGGCCAAACAGATTGGTTACAATAAAAATCAGAAGCAACAGCGATATGAACAGACTTTTCCCCATGGATAAAAATGATTCCAAATGTATAACTTTTAACGGAATTATTGAAAGCCGCCCTGACCTGAATCAGACCTCATCCTGACTCAATTTACCTTAAAGTGGTCCCTTCGGTCAATCACACTATATGGATTTTGCCGTGAGGCTTTCCGTGTTCAGAGAATACAACTTTTCAGACACCAAATCCTGTTCCCTGATTTTCCGGCCCCAGAAAACAATTCCGGAGCATGGGAATCAGCAAAAAGGAGTTTTCAAAATAAAATATTATCTTGTAGCCAATAAAAATAACAATAATAAGATGAAACAACTGATCTTCATTCTGGCATTATTCTGTTTTTCCTGCATAAGCGCGCCAAAAGAAAAGCCTCTGAAAGTGCTTGTTTTTTCAAAAACCAACGGGTTCCGACATGAATCCATCTCGTCGGGAATTAAAATGATTTATGACCAGGCACGCAGTCAGGTATGGGAAGTCACCTGTACAGAAGACAGCACCCTGTTCAGCCGGGAATTCCTGGCTCCTTTTGATGTGGTGGTTTTCCTGAATCCGACGGGGAATGTACTTAATTCCGGTCAGCAATCCGATTTCAAAGAATTTATGGAAAGCGGGAAAGGTTTTGTCGGCATCCATGCCGCTACCGACTGTGGATATGACTGGCCCTGGTATGGAGAACTGACAGGAGCTTATTTCAGGACACACCCACCCGGACAGGAAGCAAGTGTCATCATGGAAAATACAGATCACCCGGCTATGAAACCGTTCCGGGGGATGAAAATATATACCACTTTTGATGAATGGTATTCTTTCAATCAAAATCCCCGGGAAAAGGTTCATGTTCTGGCTTCACTCGATGAATCCACCATCCGGCAACAGCAGAACGATTCGTGGAAAATGGGAGACCATCCGCTGATATGGTGGCAGGAAAAGGGTAAAATGCGCTCTTTTTACACGGTTTTCGGTCACACCCATGAAGCTTTCCGGGATCCGAAAATCATTGAGCATATCACAGCAGCCATAAACTGGGCTGGTAAGCGTTAAGCAGCTTACCTGAAAATGTAAAAAAAAAAGAGGCCTTGCAACCTCTTTTCTTATCCGGACTAATTTCCGGAATATCTTACGTATAATTGACTTCAGAATAGAATAAATACCTGAATCAGTATTTATTATGGTAACCACGTTCTCCGCGATCACCAGCAGGACGACTACCACGGTCACCACCACGGGCACCACCAAATCCGCCGCGGTTACCACCGAAACCGCCACGGTTACCGCCACGGTCACCACCGCCGAAAGACCTTCTTTCCGGACGTTCTTCGCGTGGTTTTGCCACTGATACATTGATGGTTTTGCCATCATATTCAGCCTGGTTCAATTCTTCAATTGCCCTGCGGCCTTCTTCATCATTAGCCATTTCAACAAAACCAAAACCTCTTGATTTTCCTGAAAATTTGTCTGTGATCACTTTCGCTGAAGAAACCTGTCCGTATTCCTCAAATAACTCCCTTAAATCGCTGTCATTGACATCGAAACTTAAATTTGAAATGTAAATGTTCATTTAAAATAAAAAATTGATAATTAATTAATTGTGATGAGGTTGAAAACAGTTAGGCCTGTTAAACTTTTCAAAGTGAAGCTGTGAAAGTAATGTGACATGCTGCTGTCAATGCTCAAATCCGATGCAATGATACACATTTTATTTGAATGTGTATCAGAAATCCAAAAAAAAATAGATAAAGCACTTGAACAGATAGATTTATACTGCCGTGAAGCCTCTTTTTCCACCGTACAATGGAATTCCTGCCCGGATATAGGTTTATTCAGTTGATGCAGAGAGTTGCCCGCTGAGCCGCAAAAGTTCCGTTTCAGCCAGCATGCACCGATAAAGTGCTGACAACAAACGATTTTCAGCCTCCATCAGTTTTGCCTGGGTCTCCCTGAATTCAATGTCATTCAGGCTTCCCAGCCTGTATTTCTCACTGGCCACAGCAAAGTTGTGCCGGGCAAAATCAAGGCTTTTGGTCTCAAAATCCACCAGTTTCAGATTGGTCTGATAGTCATTGTAAACCTGCTTCAGCCCGGCCTCGGTTTCCATTTTAGCATTTTCCAGCTGCACCCTGGCCGATTCCATGTTGATCCGTGCTGCGCTGATCTTCTGCCGGTTGGTAAAACCGTCAAAAATATTGTAGGATAAGGATAGGCCTACGGTATATCCGTAATTTCGGTTGGATGTGAGAAGCCCCACATCTGATTTGGATTGACTGTAATTATAGGAAGAATTGAGGTTGATCCTGGGCAGTTGTTGTGATTTCAGCTCCTTCACCGCCAGGGAGGCCAGGGAAATGGCATTCCGGGCAGTCAACAGATCAGGATTCTGATTCTGTAATTTTTGAAGCAGATCCTGATAAACCAGATCCTTCTTCACCGGAATTTTTTCAGCCACCACTACCGGTTGATCCAATTCACGGCACATCAGCAGGTTCAGTTCCGATTTCAGGTTATTGATCAGGGAGGTCTGCCGGATAAAATTGGCGCTGTCGCTGTTGAGGTCAACGGTAGCCTGCAGCAGGGCCAATTCGGAACCGCTTCCCAGATCAAATTTGGCTTTTGCAAACCGCCGCCTGTCACCCGATATCCGGAGTGCATTCCGGTATACTTCCCTCAGTGCTTCCTGCGCCACGATTTCATAATAGGTTCCCAGTACCTGGGATACGGTATTTTCCACCACCGACCTCAACTGAATGTCGCTCAGGTTCTCCAGTTCATTCAGTTTATCTTTCTGTATGAACATGTTCAAACCGTCGAAAACGGTCCAGGTGAGCTGGAGTCCGGCACTTTTGGAGGTGGTGCCTGCGTCTTTTGCCTCCCGCAAACGGCCGTCGAAATATTCCTGCCTGGTATTGTTTACCGAACGGGATCTGGATCCCGTCAAACCGAGTTGAGGCAGCATTCCGGCAGCCCCGATGGTATTGTTCACAGCGGCCACCTGCTTTTCATTTTCAGCCAGGGTTATTTTGAAATTATTTTCGAGTGCCACGGCAATGGCTTCACTGACCTGCAGTGTATCTCCCGCCTTTCCGGAACGGGGAATTATCGTGGCAACCAAAACAATCAGTACAAAAAGAGGATGTTTCATGATTCGATATGTTCGTAATTCTTTCTGTAACCAGAGAAATAGGTGTAAAGTGCAGGGATCAGGTAAAGGGTGAGGATCAGCGAAAAGAGCAATCCCCCGATGATAACGGTTCCCATGGAGACCCTGCTTTTTGCTCCGGCCCCCAATGCCAAAGCAATGGGAAGGGCTCCCAGGACGGTGGCCAGACTGGTCATCAGGATCGGACGGAAGCGCTGGGAAGCAGCTTCTGTTACCGCCTGACGGAGAGTCAATCCTCCCGCCTTTTTCTGGTTGGCAAATTCAACAATCAGAATCCCGTTTTTTGTTACAATTCCAATCAGCATGATCATACCGATCTGGCTGAAAATATTCAGGGTCTGTCCGAAGATCAGGAGTGTGATCAAAGCACCTGCCACAGCAAGGGGTACTGTAAACATGATGATCATCGGATCGCGGAAGCTTTCAAACTGTGCAGCGAGGATCAGGTATATTAAAATAAGTGCCAGCAAAAAGGCAAAAAGCAAGGTATTGGAGCTTTCGGCATAGTCGCGCGACACACCCGACAGAGCGGTCGTAAAGGTATCATCCAATACTTCCGAAGCAATTTTATCCATCTCCTTAATGCCCTGTCCGAGAGTAAATCCGCGGGCCGGATTGGCTGAAATAGTAGCTGAAACATACCGGTTGAAACGGTAAATCTGGGGCAACGAGCTCCGGTATTCCACCTTAATGAGGTTGTCAAGCTGCACCAGTTCATTGTTTCGGTTCCTGACATATACCGTGCTGAGGTCGACTGGGTCATCGCGATAGGTACGGTCAGCCTGACCAATGATCTGGTATTGTTTCCCGTTATAAATAAAGTAACCCAGTCTCTGCCCGCTGAAAAACAATTGCAGAGTTTCCGCAATATCACGGATGGTCACCCCCATGGTTCTGGCCCGGTCCCGGTCAATGGTGAGTGTCATTTCAGGCTTGTTGAACTTCAGGTTCAGGTCTACCACCTGGAACACGGAATCGGATAAGGCCTTTTCCATAAAAGCCGGGAGTACCTGTTTCAGTTTATCGATATTCGGGGCCTGGATCACGAACTGCACCGGCAATCCGCCGCCCCTTCCCACCTGGATGGTCTGTTCCTGTGATACAATGGTACGTGCAAAGGTCATCTGCCGGAACTGGGCATTGAGATAATCAGCCACTTCCTGTTGCGAGCGTATTCTTTCTTTG
>CAYWTT010000253.1:0-5984 GCA_964461245.1 uncultured Prolixibacteraceae bacterium
GCAAGGAGATCAGAGGTGGTGGCGGTGGTCAGCCTTTTTATGCCACCGCAGGAGGGAAAGATGCCTCCGGTTTGATGGCCGCCATTGAAAAGGCAAAGTCTTTTCTTATCTGATTATTAGAACATAGCGCAGGATTTTTCGATTGTTTTACACCGAAACCAGGCGAATTTTGCGCTTCTGTTTCACAATTATCCATACAGAGAATGGGATTCGTTATATTTGTCCCCGCTGTTAAAAATTTAGAATATGCCTGTAGAAGTTACCCGGACGTTTGATGTGCTCGAACGCATGCTGAATGAGTTGCCCCGGCCCGATGCCTTGGGCGGGAAAAAAGGGAATGAGTGGTATACCTATTCGACTGAAGAATATTACTGGAAGGCGCACCAGTTTGCCATGGGATTGATAGCCATGGGATTAAAAAAAGGCGACAGTGTGGCAACTGTAACCAACAACCGGCCGGAATGGAATTTTGCCGATATGGGCATGGCCATGATTGGCGTGGTTCATGTACCGATTTATCCGACCATCAGTGAGGAGGAATATGCATACATTCTTAAACATTCCGGAGTCAGATACCTTATTGCAGGGGACATTAAGTTGTATGAAAAGTTAAAGCCGGTTGTGGAAAGATTGCCCCACCTGAAAGAGATTTTTACGTTTGAAGTGGTGGAGGGCGCCAGAAATTTTGAGGAGATCCTGAATTTGGGAGAGGAAAACAGATCGAAGCTGGAAGCTGAGGTGGAAAAGAGTAAAAATTCCATCCGACCTGACGATCTGGCCACGATTATTTACACCTCCGGAACCACGGGAGTACCCAAGGGTGTTATGCTTTCGCACAGGAATCTAGTGTCTAACTTCGTCGCCCATTCCAAAATGCATAATCTGGGTATGGGGCACAGGGTCATTAGCTTTCTTCCTTTGTGTCATGTCTATGAACGGAGCGTGAATTACCATTTTCAGTACAAGGGGATGGGCATTTATTATGTCGGGAACCTGAATCAAATCCTGAGCTCTCTGAAGGAAATCAAACCCCATATGTTCAACTCCGTTCCGCGTTTGCTGGAAAAAGTCTACAACGGATTTGTCGCCAAAGGGAAAGAACTGTCTGGTTTAAAAAAGGCTCTTTACTTCTGGGCGCTGGAACTTACCCAGCACTTTGAATACAATAAAAAATACACTCCCCTGCTTTACCTCAAGATTAAAATTGCTGACAAGCTGATCTATTCCAAATGGAGAGAGGCCCTGGGCGGCAATATTGTGTATATCGTTTCAGGGGGGGCAGCTTTGCAACCTCGTATTGCCCGGGTACTCGGCATGGCCGGCATGTTAAACCTTGAAGGATACGGACTGACGGAAACTTCCCCAGTGATTGCCGTTAACAATCCGGGTACCGGTGAAATGAAGATCGGCACCGTGGGGCCGGTGCTGGAAGGGTACGAGGTGAAAATTGCCGAAGACGGGGAGATCCTTTGCAAAGGACCGGGAGTGATGATGGGCTACTTCAGGGAACCTGAAATGACTGCCGAAGTGATCGATGAAGAGGGCTGGTTCCATACCGGGGATATCGGAACCTTTGAAGATGGGAAATACCTCCGGATCACTGACCGCAAGAAGGAGATGTTTAAATTGTCGGGGGGGAAATACATTGCACCCCAGATGATTGAAAATAAATTGAAGGCTTCCCAACTGATCGAGCAGGCCATGGTGATCGGGGCCAACGAAAAATTCGCATCGGCCCTGATCTCACCTGATTTTGTGCTGTTGCACGACTGGTGTGCCGAAAACCATATCCATTTCAAAAGCAACAAGGAACTGATACAGATACCCGAGGTGATTGCCCAGATTCAGAAAGAAGTCAATGCAATCAACAAAACCCTGGGTGCTCATGAAGAGATCAAACGGTTCCGGCTGGTCAGCCATGAGTGGAGCCCTGCATCCGGGGAGCTCTCACCTACCCTTAAACTCCGCAGGAATGTCATCTCTGAAACTTATAAGGATATCATCTCCGAAATCTATTCAGTACAGAAAAACTGACCATCATCAGGAATGCGTCCGGAGTAGGGGTCGGGATAAAAGACAAAGATGCCGGATAATTACCTGTAAACGCTAATTTCATCCTACCTTTGTCAGGATACGGATTACATTCTTAAAAAGCGTAATTTAGAGAGGATGAAACTATTTACCACCCGGCAGATTGCCGGAATCGATCGATACACCATTGAACGTGAGCCCATATCCGATGTTGACCTGATGGAACGGGCTGCAGAAAAAATATTCTACAAAATGATCTCTCTGGTCAGCCACCCCCAGCGGATGACTTTTCTGGCAGGTCCCGGGAATAACGGGGGAGATGCCTTGGCCGTGGCCAGGATGTTCGCCAAAGACGATTACCCATGTAAGGTATGCTTGCTGGACACCGGGAAGTCTCTTTCCGGGGCTGCAGAAATCAATTTCCGCCGTTTGCAGGAGCAGGGGAAAGCTGTAATCAGCCATATCAGCAGTGTCTCTGACTTCCCGGAACTCACTCCGGGCACGGTCGTGGTCGACGGATTGTACGGATCGGGACTCACCCGTCCGCTGGAAGGATTGGCAGCCGGGTTGATCGGTCATGTAAACCGTGCGGATTGCCGCGTAATATCGATAGATATGCCCAGCGGGCTGATGGGGGAGGACAATTCGGGGAACATCCCCGAACACATTGTTCGGGCTCAGGATACCATCACACTTCAGTTTCCCAAAATCAGCCTTTTATTTCCGGAAAATGACCGGTATGCAGGAAAGATCCATGTGGTGAATATTCAGCTTCATCCTGAAGCCATTGCGGTTACGGAAACACCTTATCATCTGACAGAGATGAAAATAATTCCGGAGTGTCTGCCCCCAAGGCAGAGATACGCCCACAAGGGTGATTTCGGACACGCCTTGCTTATTTCAGGCAGCTATGGGAAAATCGGAGCTGCGGTGTTGGCTGCCGGGGCCTGTATGCGCACCGGTGCAGGATTGCTTACCGCTTTCCTTCCATCCTGCGGATATGAAATCATGCAGTCGGTCAATCCGGAGGTGATGTGTCTGACCGACGAAAACAGGGGAATCATTACCGGAATTCCGGATCTTGAAAAGTATACGGCTGTAGCTGCCGGACCAGGTCTGGGCACCGATCGGGCCACACAGGGAGCTGTCCGTCAGTTGCTGGATCAGATTGTCGTACCCCTGGTCCTGGATGCCGATGCGCTCAACATTCTTTCTCTGAATCCCGACCTGCTGGATGATCTGCCTCGGAATACCATTCTTACACCCCATCCGGGGGAATTCAGAAGATTGTTCGGAGAAACCCCCGACTCCTGGACCCGGCTTGAGCTTCAAAGAAGAAAATCATCGGACCACCAAATCATCATCGTTTTAAAAGGGGCCCATACGACCGTTTCTTTACCCGACGGAAGTGTCTGGTTTAATCCGACAGGGAACCCCGGAATGGCTACCGGCGGCAGCGGAGATGTGCTCACCGGGATGCTTCTTGGCCTTCTTTCCCAGGGTATTCCTCCGGATAAGGCCGCCATGGCAGCTGTTTATATTCATGGGATGGCCGGCGATCAGGCAGCCTGGCTCTTTTCCGAGCATTCACTGATCGCCTCCGATATCACCCGACAGCTTCCAACCATATTAAGACAGATTTATAAAACTGCGGAACCGGAAAAAGGTTACTTTTGAGGTTTTAACACAAATTGAACAACTATGAGAACTTTTGCTTTCCTTCTGGCTCTGTTTTTAACATTACAGGTTACAGCACAGAAGTCAAAAAACAAAACAGAGGTAATTCAACCGGTCATAGCACCCGAAGGCATTGTCTATTCACTGCCCCGGACAGGAATAAAGATCATAGTGAAAGCCACCCAAACGCTTTTTGCTCCAGGACCTTATGCTGCCTATGCCGATCAGTTGCTCGGGATCAGGAATGCAGCTGTTGAAAAGCATTCCTTCTGGGAAATCCGTAAAGTCAGCTTTGAGCCTTTCAGTACCCCCGATCCGGAACAGATTTTTAAAACCAACAGTCTGATAATGCCTCTTCTGCAGCTTTCAGAAGAAGGTTGTCTGGTGGGATTTAACACTTCTTCTGCCGACAGCAAGGCAACCGGCCCTTCCACCAACTCCTTCCCTCAAAAGGAGAATGATCCCGGGCTGACCATACAAAATGCCGTGGTTTCAGCCAACTCCTCCGGAAGGACCTCCTTGGAGCAGCGGGCCGTGGAAGCAGCAGCCCTGATCCTCAAATCCAGGGCCAGCCGTTTTGAAATTGTTTCTGGAATGCTCGACGAATTCCATCCTGACGGCAAGGCTTATGAAGAAAGCCTGAATGAGCTCCGGAAAACCGAGAAGGAAACGATGGAGCTTTTCACCGGGAAATCGGTCACTGAAGAATTTACATTCGTCTATCATTATATTCCCGGTTCCCAACCGGTCAAGGGGGATGTGGTTTTCCGTTTCGACGAAAATCTGGGATTCCTTGCGAAGAATGACTTCTCCGGTAAACCGGTGATGATCGATGTTGAGAAGGAAGAATCTTTGGCCCCTGTTTCTCAGGCACCGCCCACTGCCACGCCAGGATTATTCTACCGTCAGCCGGGGACCGGTTTAGTTCGACTTTCCAAGGAACTGACTGTTATCGGCACTTCCCGGATGACCATTTCCCAGTTCGGAAATGTGCTTCCCCTGCCGGCAGAAATGCTCAACGGAACCTATTCTGTTGAATTCTATCCGGAAACCGGAGCCCTCAGAAGCATCTTAAAAACAAGATAAATGTCATGCTCCTGGGCAGCTGATTTTTTATACTTTAGCGGATCTATCATTAAATCAATACTTCCTTATGGATACAATCAGAAAATCTTTGCGTGAGTCAAAAGCAGCCAGGTGGACTGCCCTGGCAGTTGTTGCTTTTACCATGTTATGCGGTTATTACCTTACCGATATTATGGCCCCGCTGAAAGGCCTTCTTGAAGGACAACTGCAGTGGAACAGCACCGAATATGGTTTTTTTACCAGTGCCTACGGCTGGTTTAATGTCTTTTTACTGATGCTGATCATAGGCGGGATCATTCTTGACAAAATGGGGGTCCGCTTCACAGGGGTGATGGCCGCTGCGATCATGGTGATCGGTACAGCCATAAAATACTGGGCCGTTTCTACCCATTCGCTCGACGGAGTGATGTGGAGTATCCTGGGAATTGATGCCAAAGCTCAGGTTTTCATTGCCGGACTAGGTTTTGCCATCTTCGGGGTGGGAGTGGAGGTGGCCGGAATTACGGTTTCCAAAGTCATTGTAAAATGGTTTAAGGGTAAGGAAATGGCTCTTGCCATGGGATTGGAAATGGCCACTGCCCGTATTGGCACCGGTTTGGCCCTCTCCACTTCACTGCCCATTGCCAGGGCATTCCACTCAGTTTCGGGACCCATCCTGGTCTGTCTGATCATGCTGTGTATCGGACTAATCGGATTCATCCTCTATACTTTCATGGACAGAAAACTGGAGGCCTCGGAAGCCGGGGCCATTATCAGCCAGGAGGATGAGGAGTCCTTCAAAGTGTCGGATATCGTGAGCATCGTCACCAACAAGGGGTGGTGGTATATTGCCATTCTCTGTGTGCTTTTCTATTCAGCCGTCTTCCCGTTCCTGAAATATGCTTCCGACCTGATGGTCAATAAATTCGGAGTGGCCGACAAACTGGCCGGGACTATCCCGGCCCTGTTACCCTTCGGAACCATTCTGCTGACCCCATTCTTCGGTAACCTTTATGACAGAAAGGGGAAAGGCGCCACCATCATGATCATCGGCGCTGCCCTGCTGATTTTTGTACATGCATTGTTTTCCATTCCCTTCCTGAACCATTGGCTGCTGGCCATTTTCCTGATCATCATTCTGGGGATCGGCTTTTCACTGGTGCCTTCGGCCATGTGGCCTGCTGTGGCCAAGATCATTCCTGAAAAACAGT
>CAYWTT010000254.1:0-5978 GCA_964461245.1 uncultured Prolixibacteraceae bacterium
GACAGGGAAAAGGCCAAAGCTGCCCTTGCGATTTTCAATTCTTCCGGCAACCGGATCTTTGTGGCTGACCTTAAAGAATTTGTTCGCTGTTATGTTGACAAAGAGCTGCTCAGGAACGATTCAAAATACAATAACGGGGTCATCAGCCGCATTAATATCCTGTTTGTTCCCAAGGACAAAGGGGCTGTCAACCTGGTCTTTCCGGTATACAATGATTCAGATGACCAAACCATTCAGAATGAACTGATGATAGCCCAGACATGGGCTGATAAATACAACGGCATTATCCATAAAGAAAACCGATAACCCGATTAACTAAGATGAGGAAAGCAGCCCGGCAATCAGGATCCTGTATCCTGCGGTGCTGCTTTTTCTTCTTTATTTTCAAGCAGATCATATTTCTGTTTTCTCTTTTTCCACCGCTCCCGGGCATACTGCTGGAGGTCGGCAATTTTGTCCTTTTCATCCACGATCTCAAATCCAAGCAGGGTTTCCACAATATCCTCCATGGTAACAAGGCCGTCAATACCCCCATATTCGTCGACCACAATGGCAATCTGCTCTTTTTTATTCAATAGGGTTTCCCATACGTTAAACAGGGGTTTGGACTTGTAGAAAACCACAATATCCCTTCTCAGGTCACGCAGTTTCAGATCATTCTGGTCTTCGGCCAGTTTTTCAAAAACCTGTTCCCGGAAAACATATCCGGTTATATTTTCCAGATAGCCGGAATATACCGGTATTCTGGAATAATATAGAAATTCCTTATTTTTGAGAAATTCCGGCAACTTCATATTCTCATCGGCTGCTGTTACCACCACACGCGGGGTCATGATCTCGGAAACGTTCACCGATTTGAGCCTGACCAGATTCTGGATGATCTTCTGTTCTTTCTCCACAAACACCCCTTCAGTACGGCCAATACTGGCCATTACGGAGATCTCCTCCCGGCTGACCGTTTGTTCGGTCCCCTTTTTGGCGAAAATCTTCGTAATGATACCCGAAAGAAGGACAAAAGGATACGTCAGCCACATCATCCCAACAATGATCTTTCCCGAAACAAGGGCCAATTCCCGGGCATACCTGGTTCCGATCGATTTCGGGATGATCTCTGAAAAAATCAGGATAAGCAGGGTAAGAATAATGGAAACCAGACCAAAATAGGCATCTCCAAACACTTTGGTTGCCTGAGCTCCCACCCCAGCCGCCCCAATGGTGTGCGCTATGGTATTCAGGGTAAGAATGGCGGTAATCGGTCTGTCCATATTTTCTTTCAACCGGATAAAGATCTTTGCCGAACGGGAGCCCGCTTCTTCTTTCACCCTCACATAAGTCACCGGGGTGGAAAGAATCACGGCTTCCATAACCGAACAGGTGAAAGAGATAAACAGTGCTATGCTTAAATAAACAAACAATAAAACCATATCAGGAAAAATATTAATGGTTGCGTTCAATGAATCTTACGTTATCTCACTGATAATCATTGTATTATTTTGACACAGAACAGATTGTATGGTAAAATTATTAAAAAAAAATATATCTGAATAGCTTTGGCTATATGGCCCGCAGCCGGTAAAAAATAACTTCACGGCCGTAAAATAAATCCGAGTGACAAAATGTTCCGGCAATCCTCATCCTATAACAGGGGATCAGGCTGCGATAAAGACCGGGAGGGATCATCCCGGCAAGTATCTCATTCCACAGAGAACTGAAGGATCATACCGTTCATTCAGGTATAATTTCATCACGGGTATAGTGTTCCCTGACTGCCACGGGCCGGGGATGCCTTTTTCCTGCCTTCATCTGAAGGATATCCACCAGTAATGAGAATGCCATGGAGAAATAAATATAACCTTTAGGTATTTCTATGCCCAGTCCTTCGCTAACCAGGGAAAAGCCGATCAGCAAAAGGAAAGCCAGGGCCAGAATTTTAAAGGCCGGGTGGGTGTTCACAAATTTACTGACCGGTTCTGCTGCCCCCATCATAATCCCCACTGAAACGACCACAGCAGCACCCATCACCCACAATTCCCTGGCCATCCCGATGGCCGTTACAATCGAATCGATTGAAAAGATCAGATTCATAACCATAATCTGCAGAATGATCGTCATGAATCCGGCCGATCTGATGTTTTTGGACAGATTTCCCTCTTCACCCTCCATTTTGTGATAGATTTCGGAGGTGCTTTTATACAACAAAAACAGCCCCCCGACCAGCATGACCAGGTCTTTTCCAGATATGCCATGGCCAAAAAGTGTAAACATATTTTCTTTCATCCGGAGGATAAGTCCGATGACAGAAAGGAGCGCCAATCTGAGAAACATAGCCAGGATGAGACCAACCTGTCGTGCTTTCTTTTGCTGGTATTGAGGCAGTTTTCCCGAAATGATAGAAAGAAATACGATATTGTCGATTCCCAAAACCACTTCCAGAAGAATAAGAGTTAAAAGCGAAATAGCCATTTCCATCGGACTGCAGTATTTTCAAATTCAGCTCCAAAACTAATCAAAAAGGGGGACCCTTACTTAAAAAGGGATCAGGGAAGTGAAATCATTCAAATTAATAATCCGTTAAACCGCTCTGATCCATGAATGTAATGATACAATACGGCTGTTTATTGCGTAATTTTACCTGCAAAACAGTCACAAGAAGGAACTGATAACCAATATGCCAACCAGATATATCCAATAAATTCCTTTCTATGTTCGGAACAAAGACAAATTTTGCGCTGATCATTCATTATATCTCCCTGGTACTTGCCATAGAAGGATTATTTATTTTGTCAACCGCAGCGATTGCTCTGATATACAGGGAGCATGCCCTTAACGGGATCGTGGGGGCTGCCGGCATCACTTTCCTGACCGGAATGTTTCTCAACCTCATAACGCGGAAATGGAGATATACGGAACCCGGACAACGGGAAAGCCTGCTCATTGTATTTATATCATGGATTTTTCTGGGTATCATGGGTGCCACCCCCTATTTGTTCACCCGATCGATACCCCATGTTGCCGATGCCGTTTTTGAATCGGTTTCAGGCTTTACCACCACCGGATCTTCGATCCTGAAAGACATTGAGATCATGCCCAGGTCGATCCTTTTCTGGCGTAGTCTCACACACTGGATCGGAGGGATCGGAATAATCGTTATGGTGTTAGCCATCATGCCATTCATGAATATCAGGGGGAATATGCTTTTCGGATCGGAGGCCTCAGTTGTAGTAGAAGACAGTGTCACTACCAAGGTGCGGTATGTAGCCCGCAACTTCGGGATCATTTATGCCGGTCTGACCTTGGCTGAAATCCTGTCTCTTATTTTGGCCGGAATGCCCGTTTTTGACAGCATATGTCATTCATTCGGAACGATCGCAACCGGAGGATTCGGCACCAAAAACAACAGTATAGCAGGATATTCCCCTGCTATTCATTATATCATCACCATTTTCATGATTCTTTCAGGCATGAATTTCACCCTTCATTTTTTCGCACTGAAGGGTAAATTCTCCAAAATTTGGGAAAATGAAGAAATGAAATACTACCTGGGGACAATAGTGGGTGTGACCCTGATCCTGACCGGTATTCTCTGGCTGAAGATGAACTACTCCCCGGAATGGGCTTTCAGAAGTTCTCTCTTCCAGGTGGCTTCCATTATTACCGCAACCGGTTTTGCCACCGACGACTACTTGCTTTGGCCCTCCTATGCCAATATGTTTATAGCCATGCTTATGCTGATTGGGGCATCAGCCGGGTCAACTGGTGGAGGAGTAAAAGTAATCCGCCATGTCATCGTGGTCAAAAAAATAAAACATCATTTTCGTTCGTTGATCCATCCTTCGGCCTTTTTATCGATTCATTACGGGAAAAAGCCGCTTGCCCCCGATCAGGTTTCCGGGATCATCGGATTTGTTATCCTCTATTATCTGATCGTATTGTTTGGAACGTTGGTCTTAATGGCCCTGGGTTATGATTTCGGAACCTCATTCGGTTCCATTGCCACCACCATGGATGGATGCGGACCGGGATTCGGAACGGTGGGTCCTGTAAATAACTTTGCCCATCTCTCGGATACGGCAAAATATATTCTTTCCGTTTCCATGATCACCGGAAGGCTGGAGATCTATCCCGTATTGATCCTTTTTACTCATTGGTTCTGGAGAACATGACCATTTTATTAAATCCTCAGCCTCCATAATATTGAAAGCATCCATATCAGCCTGATCTCTCTAACTTTGCATAAAATTTGAATTATGGGGTTGGAAGTAAATCCTTTGGCAAAAGGCTTGATATTTGATCTGGACGGAACCCTTTCCGACTCGTTGCCGGTTCATATGGCCACATGGAACAAGGTGGGCAGTTCGATAGGATTTGTGTTTGACGAACGGCTTGTATATGAAATGACAGGCATGCCCACAATCGCGTTTGCCCGACGGATCATAGAAGAGAATAATCTGCATATTGCTCCCGGAGCGCTGGTCAGGCTCAAGCAGGAAGCATTCTGGGACTCGGTCCATCTGGTGAAACCGGTGGATCAGGTGGTGAAAATCGTGAAAAAATACTACGGAAGGTTGCCGATGTCGGTGGGCACAGGTGCCAGCAGGCAAAGTGCCACCCTGCAGCTCAAAGAGCTTCAGCTGCTCTCTTACTTTGACTACATCATAACCGCGGATGATGTCACCCGGCACAAACCCGAACCTGAGACTTTCCTGAGATGTGCCGAATTGATGAGGGTGAAACCTTCGGAATGCCAGGTTTTTGAAGACGGCATACTGGGCATGGAAGCTGCCCGGTTGGCAGGAATGATTATCACCGATGTGCGTCCATATATAAACTACGGGGCCTGGGCCTTATCCTGACACACCGCTCACCGGGAAATGTAAAGCGGAGAGCGTAAATAAAGACTTTAAGACTTAATGACTAAAAGACCTGAAGCCAGACAACCTGTACCCCGTTTCTCTTCATTATCCGGGCAGGCCAAATAACCTTGAACTATTTGAATTATTTGAAAATCCTCCGTGTTTACCAAGCAAAAAGCGGGTAGCCTTTCATCATGTTGTTGACTTTCTCCTTCACCTTACAGGCAAAACTTTCATCCTCTGCATGGGCAATCACCTCGTCGATCATTCCCACTATTTCAGTCATTGCCTCTTCTTTCAAACCACGAGTGGTAATGGCAGGCGTTCCGATGCGGATGCCGGAGGTCTGGAAAGGAGAACGGCTGTCGAAGGGGACCATGTTCTTGTTAATGGTGATATCGGCCATGCCCAGGATGGTTTCAGCTTGTTTCCCGTTGGTTTCAGGATATTTTGTCCGCAGGTCGATCAGCATGGAGTGATTTTCCGTTCCGCCGGAAACCACTTTATACCCCAGGTTTATAAAAGCTTCGGCCATAGTGGCGGCGTTTTTCTTGACCTGGGTCTGATATTCAGTGAACGAAGGTTCGAGGGCTTCCCCAAAAGCCACAGCCTTTGAAGCGATCACATGTTCTAGCGGACCTCCCTGAATTCCGGGGAATACGGCAGAGTCGAGCAGGGATGACATGGTCCTGATCTCACCCTTTTTGGTGGCAATGCCCCAGGGATTTTCAAAATCCCTGCCTATCAGGATAATTCCGCCACGCGGACCACGCAGGGTTTTGTGGGTTGTGGAGGTCACAATATGGGCGTACTTCACGGGATTTTTAAGCAATCCGGCTGCAATCAGACCGGCAGGATGGGCCATATCGATCATCAGGATCGCCCCTACCCGGTCGGCAATGGCACGCATCCTTTCATAATCCCAGTCCCTGCTGTACGCAGATGCACCTCCGATAATCAGTTTGGGTTTGTGCTCAAGAGCGAGTACCTCCATCGCATCATAGTCGACCATTCCGGTCTCTTCCTTCACGTGATAGGCTACTGGATGGTAAAGAATTGCGGAAGAATTAACCGGTGAACCATGAGAGAGATGTCCTCCGAGTGCCAGGTTCAGTCCGAGATAAG
>CAYWTT010000255.1:0-5977 GCA_964461245.1 uncultured Prolixibacteraceae bacterium
TGCAAGCGGCAATTCCGTAAAGTGTCCGTTAATCTGTCGAGTGTGATGAGCCAACACAAACTGCCGGAACAGGTTGTGCCCTACCATTCTGTCTTCACCTTTCCAAAAAAGCAGGCAAATTTGAGGAGACCGTATCTCTTCTTTGGGGAACAGGGTCAGTTTCATCCGTTCCATACCGGCTTTAAGTACAACACTTTTAAAGTCTTGTTGCTCCACATCAGCATACCATTTGCCCGTCCAGCCAAGAGCTACCATTACACCTTCCGCCCCGGAGCTTTCAATATTGAAAAACGGGAACGCGGTATTGTCGGAAGAACCCCTTGCGCCTTCCGGAGTCATTCTGAAATTATTTCCGATTCGAAGGGTATCGTCAAGTGGCATAAAATCACCGGGGCTTGCATTGCTTCCCCTGGCATGATGAAGAATAATTGCACTTTTTTTATTAAACATCAACGGCATGTTTATAACGGCTGCATCTTCAATCAACGGGGTATTTTTAGCTGAATTATTTGAAAATTTCAACACCCATTCTACTGCCGGAAAATCGTTGTAAACGGTTAAAAAACATTTAACAACAAGTCCGGTTTGTTTGTCGGAATATGTAAAAAGCCTCTTTTCTGAATCTTTTCCGGAATGAAGTTTTTCATCGGAAAACGCCCAGTCCCGGATAAAACTATTTGAACTTTTACCTCCTAAGATAAAGGTAAACGGAGGAATCTTCCCTTTTGCAAAGTGTTCCTGCACCCAATTCTTAACCTCGTATATTTTCACTGGCATTTCCGGAGGAACCCGAGAAGAAGCTGAAAGATAAGCGAACAGGATAAAAATAAAAGGAATGTTGAGTAATGAGTTGTTTCGCATAAGAGTTCTCTATTATTTTATTTCCAATATCAGCGCAACCATCGGTTGTTTTCCGGCCCAATTTTTTCAATTGGGATCGGCTCTAATCCATATTTTTTCAATATTCCGGAAGAACAAAATTCCTCAATGGTTTTTCCGCCTGAACTGACAGAAGAATTATTCACTGTAATCTCGTTCTCCTCCCCGCCGATAAAAAGCTTGTTGCAATCGACCAGCAGGTTGTTTTTTATGGTATTGATATTGATACCCGTGCGGATATTCTTTAGCTCGGGATACCTGCTCTGATAAAACGATGAACGGATATCCACCTCTTCGTATAGCTTTTTTTTCAACACAGGTTTTTCCAGTTCTTCCAGCCAGCGATCCTCACGCCATCGTGTAAAACTGACCGCCGCCGCACAATTGAAGAATAAGTTGTTTTCGACAAGGTTGTCTTTCCCCCCGTGAATTTGTACGCCGCCAAAATGGAGAGCCCCGCACCGTTCGAAAATATTCCCGGAAATGGTGACCCCGGAGATCATGTCGTCGAGGCGTACACCGGCCGCACCGCAGAGGGTGCCACCTACTATATCGGACCAGCGGTTATAACGGATTACGATTCCACGGTAAGAAGGGTTATAGTAAATATCAACCCCGCCCTGGTCGTCCGATTCATTCACCACATGGCTGATTTCGTTGTATTCGACAATAAAATCATTTCCTTCGAGCCGCATTGCGGACGAAGATGAGTAGCTGAACCGGTTGTTGTTCACCCTGATCCCGCAGCCCTCGGCATAAACTGCCGGTTCATAAGTCCGCTTAAACAGCGAGAAGTATTCGACAACGGTATTTTCAATAAAATGGTTGGCAGGCGACAAGGTTTTGCGGTCGCCGCCTTTTATATTGATGCCCCTGCATCCGAAATTCTGAAGCAGGCACCCCGAAATTCCGTGTCCCATGCTTCCGTCAATGTGGATGCCATCTTTTCCGAACCGCTCAATCCGGCAACCGGAGAGCAGACAGTTTTTTCCGCTGCCGATAAAAATTGCGCTACCGCGGCCTTCCTGAAAAGAGAGCCCTTCAAACGTAATATTCGAGCAGTTTTTAATTTCGGCCATAAAAGGTGCAGAGAAAACGGAAAGGGAAACATTTGCCTGGTTGGGATCCACCCCTTCAGGTGGGAACCAGTACAGCAGCCCGTCGGTGCGGTCAAGGTACCATTCACCGGGCTGGTCGATTTCACAGAACAGGTTCAGCCCGAAATAGCGGAGGCTATCCCTGTACCCGTAATAATGAAATGGCCTGCTGAGATAAAAATTTTTCTGCCGGGTATCCACCTTTTCCACTTTCTGGAACTCGTCGCTCCAGTCCCAGTACCAGTAACCGCCGAGCCGGGCATCATTTTCAACAACCCAGCGGTCCTGACGGTTGCCAAGATATTCAAAAACACCCTCAAGGGTCCCGTGTTTTTCGATGTAAGTCGGGGGGCAATCTGTCTTCCCTTTTGCCAGCCCGGCATGAACAAAACCAGTGTTAGGCCAGCGTGCCAGGGACTGCAACTGCCCGTTGCAGAAAAGCTCCGGGCGATTGCCAATTTGGGTAGGATCGCCAAAATTGCTGATCCCGGCAGCTTTAAGATCGGCAACATATACTTTGTCCCTTACTTCAGACGGCAGGATTTCCAGCTTTTCATCATTTCCGGGCAACTGCCAGTTTTTCACTTCGCAACTGCCTCTAAAAACCGGTTCTTCGCCTTTGGCTGCTTTATAAACAACCGGGGCGTTTTCTGTCCCCGAATCTTCGGAAGAAAATATAACCGGGTTTTCAAGGTGATAAACGCCTCCTTCTATGGTTACGACTGCTGACAGCTCCGGATTTCCTTTCCGGGCAATCCGGATTGCATCACGTGCTTTCTCAATCGTTTGAAAAGGCGCTTTCCGTGCTCCTGTATTGTGGTCATCTCCGTATGGTGAGACAAAAAAAGCTACTTCTTTTTTAGTATTACAACCACTTATTATAAAGAAAGCAGAGCAAATTATGACAAAAAAGAATTTCACTTTCATTAAAAACATTTTATCAGTTTCATTGTTATTCAAATCAGAAATATCCATTGGTCTTCACATCGCCGTATTTTAAGGCTATTTCAAGCCGTTTCACTTTAAATATTTCATTGGCATCTGACTGGAAACCAACTTGATTCTCCCCTTTTTTCAGGCAGGAAACAGGGAGGATAAAAGCATACACCATCTGCTCTTCTCCAAGGTTATTTCCTCTGTTATAAAGGTTGACATATTCCGGCATTTGCTTTTCAATTTTCACCCCGTTTACGTTCAATTGAAATTGTGCAGCGCGGTTGGTACGAAGGAACAAAATTGTCTCAACGGGTAAATCTATCTGAGGGTCGTCACCAATAAAAACAGACGCAGAAGCGTTACCCCAAGGAGATACGATTAAGGGTAGCGGCGTATCCGGTTTATATCCATAAGCAACCGAACCTCCGTCATCCAGGCAATATATTTTGTTTCGTTTTCGTAAGGTTTCCAGTGAGCCCAGTTCATTCAGCAAATCGGGTATAATGACACGGCAAGCCTGCCCTCCTTCTTCCAAATTTATTTTCCTGTCAGTCTTACATGATTCTTCACCGAAGAAATAGTTGAACAGGTAAATGCCTTCACCACCCTGGGCAAGGATATGCGATGCCATCCCCCGGAACATCCCGTGAGAGTATAATTCCCTCGGTTTATACCCCCCATCATCGATAGAAGCATAAACCGGAAGTTCCGGATCGCCCAGTTCTTCTTTAAATTTCGCGACCGGCATAGCAGGATTTCCAACCCAATGGATGCCAATAGTCACAAAATCAAGCAACCCGAGGCGGAGCCATTCTTTCACATCCAGACCCTTTTCCAGACAGAATTCCACATCGGTTGGTACCCGAGCCGAAAGAAGGATTTTTTTCCCTTGTTTGGCCGACAATTCATCGATTTTAACCTTAACAGCCTTGACCAGTTCGGTTATCAGAGGGGCATTCTTTTTGCCTTCGCCGGTTTTAAAATACACGATGAACCGCATAAAATCGAGGTCGTAGCCATCGAGCAGGGCCCCGTATTTTTCTATTTGTTCGGTAATCATATTCAGTTTTTGTTCCCGCACTTCTTTAAAGGAAAAATCCAATGCCCCTTTACTGTTCCAACCGATATCCTCGTTTAGCCAATATTCAGGGTGCGCCAGCCAAAAGTCGCTGTAAACAATCGGGCAATGCAGCGTGGTATCGTTAAAATGAAGGTCATTCATCCGGTACGTAATAAAAGTTTCCATTCCGTCTTTTTTTGCCCGACGCAATGAAGCTTCAATAATATCGGTACCTTCCTTTTCCAGGTTCAGGTGGTTTTGATAATAACTTTTGTAGTACCGGTAATTTGCCGTATCACAGCCACAGTCAAGCGTGCCGTTTCTGTCGTCACAGAATACCCTTCCGTATTTTGAACGATAATACGGAAAATCACTGCCGCTGCACATCATAAAAGTGGTTACGCCGGTATTGGCATAGGCATCCACAAACGCATTGGCATCAGCCAACGATAACGGGCGCTGGTGAAACATGAAATTTCCAAGGTTGATTGTACCATCGCAGTTGAAAATCAGCCGGTGGCGGATGGGTTGCTTTTTTTTTGTATTACTGCAACTTCCCAGAAGAAATACAAATACAATCGCGGGAAAAATTAAGTAAAAGGCTCTTGCTATTCTTTTCATTCTTTTATTTTTTAATAATTTTTTTATTGGGTAAAGATTTACGGTAACCGTCAATGTACAAGCCAATACTGTCGACCGGGATTTTTTGGAAACCCATATCTTTCAAAATCTGCTCATTTTCAGGATAAAGTTTTCCATTCTCAACATCAATATAGGAAGGAACTTCTTTCTCGATGTAATTATTCTCGATTACAATTTGATCGACATCTTTGTCCAAATCTTTCCATTTTCCACCGTAACTCAGGTTGGTACGGAAAACGTTTCCTTTTGGATTACATGGGTCGCCCCAGTCGAGCAATTTTGCCAGCGAAGGATATTTTGTACTGTATGGCGGAATATTAAAGCCAACGGTTTCCAGCTTCGTATACATCTCCCAGCTTCCCTCTTTTTGCATCGAATTCCTGGCCCAGTTCATTCCCCTGGCATCCAGATGGATGGACGGATTACACTCCACAAAGACATTGTTTTCCACGATATTGTCGTGACCACCTCCTACAAAAGCAGCGCTTCCGGCCCGATAAAATACGTTTCCGAAAATGGTGGTGCCGCTGAAGGCATCGTCGAGGTAAACGGCATTCACCCCAAACATACCCGGGCCATACAAATGGTGGAAATAATTGTACCGAATCATATTGCCACGCTGAGTCCAGTCGCGGCCGGCATAAAATGCCCCGACATCGCCTGTTTCCTGTGCAATACTTTGAACCTCGTTATATTCCAGGGTATTTCCGTTTCCGCCGAATAATACCCCTGTGTGGGGGGCATCGTGAATATAGTTGTGAGCTAAAATGTTTCCAACACCCTGCAGGGAAATTGCCGGGCGATAGGTTTTGTTAATCCGGCTATAATGGTGAATGTGGTTGTTGATCGCAAAATTATGAGCGGGCATAAGGGTTTTCCGGTCGCCTCCCTGTATCATTACACCTCCGTCACCAATATTGTATATATCACAATCCTTTACGCCATTGTATGTCCCGCCGTCAATAATAATACCGTTTGAACCCAGGTTCCTGACAATACAACCCTGCACTACATTATGGTTACCTCCTTCAATTTTAATGGCTTCGCCCCGTGAACATTCGAAAATGATGCCCTCAAAATTTATGTATTCTGTGCTGTCCATTTTTACCATCAAATCCTCAAGGACAGAGACCACGGCAACACCCTTTTCTACCGGGGAAGGCGGCCAGAAATAGAGTTTCCCGGATTTACGGTCGAGATACCATTCACCGGGGCTATCCAGTTCTTCAAGGATATTCAGCGCATAATAGCGTTGCTCGCGCACATAACCGTAAATATGGTGAGGTTCAGCGATGATAAATTCATTTTTCTTCGTGTCAATTTTATCGATTTTTATATATGAATCGGCCCAGTCCCAGGTCCA
>CAYWTT010000256.1:0-5969 GCA_964461245.1 uncultured Prolixibacteraceae bacterium
CCATTCTGATTCTGTGTAAGTGCCAAAGAGTTGTCCGTTCCACATGAACAATCCCCCACCGCCCACTTCATCCCGGGCTATGCGGAAGGCTTCTTCAAAACTCATGGAATCGTTGACTTGAGACGCCATTTTCATATCTTTATCAATCATGATTTCGGCTTCATGACCTTCACCACTATCATCTCTTCCAAACAGATTACCAAGATCAAGATGATCAGGTTTAAAAGCAAGAAAGGAACCCAACATGCCGGCTGCTATACCGGCACCGGCAACAATTCCGGTTTTCACGAATCGATGATCCGGCTCACTATCCTGATTTGCTTTGACCTTTGATGTCCCGGAGGCCGACTTTGTTACAGGATCATCCATCGATTCAGCTTCATAAATGATGGTTTTTTTCTCCATGGTCAATAATTTTATCAGATTTTTTTTCTTTTATCCAGATCGCTTTACAAGTAAAACACATTTTCTGGTCGGCAAGTAAATTCCAACTTGCATTTCCAAGACTGCACCTGCAGGAGGGACATTTGTACTCTTTCAGGAATTGTTCTGAAATCTCTTCAATTTGTCTCTTCGATTTTGAACTTAACTGTTTAAAATAGCTGATCACCATGAAAATCACCGGTGATCCTGTATAGAACAAAATCCTTAAATTTTGGGGAATACTTTTGTTGAAAAACAACAAAAAGAGCAGGGGGACCAGACTGAATCCCAACCGAATAATGAAATTCTTTTTTTCATCTTGTTTTCTGATTCGTTCAAGATCATCCCTGAATTTGCTGTACACTTCCTTCAACCGACTGAATTCCTCCGTAAAATCACGGTTTTTATGTCGGAGTTTCATGCTGATCTCGGAAAAATCTATTAATTCATCTCCCAGAATTATGGCAGATTTTTCACCAATCACTGTCTGTTTAATTTTCCTGCCATCAATGAAAGTTCCGTTTCGTGAATCCAGATCTTCTAATACAATTTCTTCATTATCATTGTAAAATGCTCTTGCATGTACCCCGCTAACCTTATCATTATGGAGTATTACATCGTTCCCCTGGTTCCTGCCTATTGAGATCGGCACCATTTTACGGTTTGCATAGTTTTTATACTAAAATAATGAATTTCAGTTAATTTTCTTCTTTTATGATGATCTTTCTTAAAGCAATTCTGTCTGGGTACTTTCAGATTTGAAGTGATGAGGTATTTACTTCCTGTCACTTCCATTTGCCACCCTGTAAATGGCTTCAAATGTGCATATTTCCAAACATTCACCACAAAATTTACATTTCGTGGTATCAATAGATGCTGTAAATATTTCAGCTTCAATGGCCTTAGCATCTCTGCAGATATTATAACATTCCCCGCATGAATTGCAGAGCTTTTTATCAATATACGGGTCAAAGTAAAAATCCGGTTTTACCTCAGTGATAGCATTTTCAGGGCATGACGAAACACATTTTCCGCAGGAATCACAAAGATAATCAACGATATGAGGCGGATCATAAAGCCCCGGAATCTCTTTTTTAATTGCTTTGTGAGAACAGGCAGAATAACATTTCCCGCAGTGTGTGCATGCGTTTTGATTGATTGAAACCTCGGCTGAACTTATCGCTTTCAGTTTGCAGGCCTGCAGGCATTTCCCGCAACGGTTACATTTTGATTTTTCAATTCTAGCTTTATGCCCGCTGATCGAAATAGCGTTCTGGGGACATGTAACGATACAATCCCTGCACCCGTTGCATGAACTTAAAACGGAATAGCTTTCTTTGCTGTAAATGATACATTTACCTTCATCTTGACATGGTGTTATGCAATCACCGCATCCCACACAGCTGGCTGGAATTACGGTGTAGATGATTGAACTGATCCGGATAGCATTTTGCGGACATGTTTTGATGCATTTCCGGCATTCAATGCACTTTGAATGGTCTAAAAAGTAACTTTTTGCAGCAATATGAAGTGCATGAGGTGTACAGAGTGAAAGACATTTGCCGCATGAAGTGCATTTCACCGCATTAAGCATAAAAGTGCTTTTCTGAGCTAATGTAATAGCTTTAAAATGACACACTTCCATACATTTTCCACACCCCAGACAATTGTCTTCGAGTACCGCAAAATCATCAAAAGGATCAATACCTTCTTTGGTGCAGGAGAACAATAATGGATTAGCGGTGAGTATGGTTCCTCCAATGCTCCATAAGGATAGGCTGCGGATAAAATTTCTTCGGTCTGTTTTCATATTTAAAATGCGATCCGGAGTTCAAGCCTGCATAAAAAATTTTCAAGATTCAACACATCAGAAGATACATATCCCGTCACTGCAGTCAATTTGGAATGGCGGTTAAGCTTCATCCCCGCGATACAGTCAAGTTCGTGGATCCGATCCCCCTTTAATTGTTGCAGGTATTCAATGTTTAGGTGTATTTTTTTGTGAGATGGGAAAACATGATCTGCTGAAAGCACAAACAATGGGGAATGCATGACATCGAGCCTGACCATTTCACCCAGAAACAGATTGCTGAAAGAAGGGAAATAGAGAACTTTTTCATCCTGTTTGATAAGATGAAACCATTTACCGTTCCATTGAGTAGTTCCGCCATTTTTCCCCTGGAAAGTTTTTCCAATGGATGACATTAAAATCCATGCTTTGGTATTTCTGGCATACTGGTAAAGAATTTCACCCTTCAAATCGGTTTTCAGGGGCAGTTTTATCTGAATAAAGGCTGCTGCATGGTATTTGTAATCGTGAAATCTGGATCCGAATTCTTCATAAAACAGAATACCGGCCTTTTCTACCTCTCCAATCTTCTTTTTTTTCACATCGCTGAACACATCTGATTCGTTCGTTGCAGCACCAAATTCATCCTTCCCTTCCAAGGGGATAAATTCCTCTGTTCTCGGTTCCAAAGAGATTTCTTTGGTTTCTTCTTTCCCCGGTGACCAGGAAAGAACTCCAAGGGAAAAGTTAGCATCTCCAGGATTGTCTCCGACAAAACTGATCCTGCCTCCCCTGGTCAGATTATAGAGGTGACGAACTCCGCAAACATCACGCATCCGTGCAATACCGCTGAAGACTGTTCCGGTTTGTATATCACCACGGAATGGCCCAAACGTTTTTTGTGCCGAAATACCCAGCATCCGTTCATCAATCAGGTAAAAATCGGGTGATTTAACGGATTGGATCCCCCCTTTTAGGATGAATTTTCCGTTATAACGATAAAATAATTCCCTTATTCCCAAGTGATTTTCAGCAGGTTTCGAGAAAGCAGAGTACCCTCCGCCAGTACCGCCGGTGCCCGGACCTGTTTTTGTGTTATACCAAAATTTTCCCACTCCTTCTAAGTATACAGAATGAACAAGATCCCTGCTTGAATATTCTATGCCTCCCATAATCATGCTGTTGAATATATTGCGGTCAAGCATTACTCCTGGTGCGGCAGTCAATTCAGTTCCCCAGGAAAGCCGGGAATTTTCAGAAAAAGGCTTTATATAGGCTCCAAGCATGCTCCGGCAATCAAGCTGGGCTTTTAGTGGGAATACATACAGTATCAACAGGTTAGCAAGGATTAACCGAAGTGCAGGAAACCTTATCATGGTGGTTTTTTTTATCGTTGCGAAAAAAGGAGAGGGCTTCTTTCCTGCAGTTACCGATACAATTACCGCAGACTATGCATTCCTGATTGTCAATTCGGCTGAATTTGGAATCCCGGGTTATAGCTCTGATCTGACAAGTAGTATCACAGGTTTTGCATCTTGTACAACTTCCTTTTGTGCCAATAACTCTGGCGCCGGGAATTTTGTTGATCCATCCGAGAATCAGACCTATAGGACATACCGCTTTGCAAAACGGGCGGAAAATAAAGATTGAACTGACAAGGAGAATTCCAAGAAGTACCCAGCTTAAAGTATTGGATGCCATTAAATTAAATGCGACTTTGAATGGATCGTAGTGTTTGAAGATATTAGTCCGTGTAATAACCAATTGAATAATCAGAGTAGTCAGTATGGCAACTCGGATTATGCGCAATGTTTTTTGTGCCCTGTCTCCCTGTAGAATATGTATCTTTCCCGGAACATGCAGGATTTCCTGAAGGGCCCCCAAATGACATATCCAGCCGCAATATGCTCTCCCGACAAGATATGAAACGGGAATCAAACCCAGAAACCATATCATACCTTGCCAGGGAACCGATTCTCCCAAACCTGCCAGAATTACATTCTGAAAACTGGAAATAGGACATGGGCACGCTCCTTTGTAAAATCCGAGGTAAATAACCGAAGCTATCAGGAAAAGGCCACGCAAATTCCTTGTGACCTGATACTTAACCATGAAACCTGCCAATATTGTTAAAATCAGTATCGCAATGACCAAGGTAAAGTTTTCACTTTTAACCTTACACTTTCCATTTTCCTGACAACGATGGGATACGGATTCTTCAGTTCCGGTGAATTCTGTGAATTCATGATCTCCCAATGCCTTTGTATTATCTGAAAACTCTTCAAATCCGGATTCTCTGTTTTCAATCAGATTTTCACCGGCATAGTCTGTTAAATCGGAAGTCTTTATACTATCTGCTGAATTTATGGACCAACCTTTTCCCGTGTTTAAAAGGAAAAGAGTTAACAGGGTAACAAATACAAATAAATTTTTGGGGATCTTTTTCGGACAGATACTGATCATTGTTCGGCAAATTTATTGGATTAATGAGATGCGAATCACTCCGATGCCGCCATCTTTGTCACAGCTTCGTGAAGCTTTCAGTGTAGCAGCTCCGGAAACATTGCTTGTCACCACCACTTTTAGTTTACGTTCAAAAGTTCCGGGTATAGTTTCTGTCCATTTGGTCGCTCCCAGAATTTTCAATCCCTCCGACGAGAATTTGGTATTTTCTATCCCTTCAGAACAAACCCTGTGCGTAAGTTTAACCTCCACTTTTATAATAATCTCGTCTCCCGTGCTATACTGGCTTTTGGAATTATCCACGATCGCCAATTCAATTTCACACGCTTCTGCCCTGGTTATTCCCGAGAATACAAAAATTCCGGTCATGACCAATACTGTTGATAGAACCTTCAAATTCATTATTATAGACAAATTAAATTTTACATTACCTGATTTATCTGATTTCAGATTTTCGTTTACACTTATGACACATCTTCTTTTTTTTCTGCGCTCCTGTAAAAACAATTCTGGAGGATTCTGGGGAAAATTCATTTCACAGAAGGAGTTTAATCCGATCCCTTTTGTGAAACAGTATTTTGACAGGGATGGAATATATCTTCCAGGCTGGTAAAAGGGGAATATTTTTCCTGGACTTCCCGATCTCACAAGTAAGCCGTTCCCGGGATATTATCAAGGTTGTTGAACCGCAGGTCTGCACCAGGGGGAAACCTGATTCCGACAGATAAATTTTTCAGGAAGGTTTATCGGAAAATTCAAATTTGGGACTAACGCGGCATATGGAGGCTGTATCAAAAGGTCTCAGTGTAAATTAATGACTGATTGTCACATAAAAGTGTCAAAATTGTCTATTAAGGTACACGGAGATAAAATGAATAAGATTGTCCCTTTTGATACACCCTCTTCATGATTCAAATATCCTTATCGTTTTGGACAAACCGGATTGATGACGCTGTTGATGACAAGTGATATTTCTGTTTCATCTTTTGTCCAGGTGGCTGTACCTGTGGCTTTTTCCAGACAAATAAGGCCGTTTTTTATCTCAACTGTCACCGGTCCTGAATAAGTTCCATCACCGTTGGGTACCATATACCCGCCAATTTTATAAGAAAATTCGGTTCCTTCAATTTCACCCGCACCTTTGATCTGAACATTACATTTTACGGTAGAAAGGGTAGCCACACCATCGAATTCGAAAGCTGTGGAAGTGTAATCAAAGTTAACTGTACCCACAGGAGAAGGGACTGGTTTGTTTTTTCCCTGTGCATCAGCATTTGACGCATAGATTCCTGAA
>CAYWTT010000257.1:0-5919 GCA_964461245.1 uncultured Prolixibacteraceae bacterium
ATAGGTTTTAAGTAAGGTTCCCTCTTGGTTAAGATAATTCAGCGAAAACATGTAATTGACTTTATCGGATGCGCCGCTTACCGAAAGATTATGTTGTTGGACTGTTGCCGGTCTGAATATCTCCTGAAACCAATTGGTTCCGGTTTTATCTACCGGAATGATAAAATAATCATTAAAATGATTTTCATTGTCTAATTTATACAATTCCGGAGCCACGGCAGGATCACCGGAATTCCCTATACCACGGACATTTGCTGATCCATAAGTAAAATCAGGCAAAGTGTTTCCTGCGTATATTTCTTCGTTGGGGTACCTGATTTTTTGAACAGCAAAATATTCCTGGGAATTCATTATGTTAAAAGGATTACCTGACAATGGCAATTGTTTCCCAACATATCCGCTATAGGTGACAACGGGTTCGCCTAATTTCCCCTTTTTTGTGGTTACGATGATTACCCCATTTGACCCCCTGACTCCATAAATCGCAGCGGCACCCGCATCTTTTAATACCTGCATGGATTCAATATCATTGGGATTCACCGCATCCAGGTTCCCTTCTACTCCGTCAACCAGGACCAATGGCTGGGTATTTCCGAAGGAGCTGATTCCCCGAACGAAAAAGTTGCTCGCTCCTCCCGGTTCCCCTGAAGTGATAATGTTTACTCCGGCTACCTGCCCTTGAAGTGCCTGAATGGCAGATCCCGTAGGAATTGACTTCATGGATTGCACATCCACTACACCCACTGAACCCGTAATATCTTTCTTTTTCTGAGAGGAATACCCCGTTACAACAACTTCCTCCACATCAATGGTCTCTGCTGTCAGACTCACGTTGATTTTGGCTCTGTTTTCGACCGGAACCTCCTTGGATATCATTCCCACAAACGAAAATACCAGCGTTGCATTTCCTGAAATATTTGATAGTGAATAATTGCCCTCCACATCCGTAATGGTTCCTTTGGTAGTGCCCTTCACTATGACGGTAACCCCCGGTAAGGGTGAGCCGGTAGAGTCAGTCACTTTACCCGAAATGGCATTTGGTTGTGTGCCGGGTAGGGTTCCCAGAACGGTCGACAATACAATGGTCCTATCCATGAGGCGATAGGATACGTTGGTGTTCTTGAACAAATCCTCCAGAATGTCACTGATTTTGGCGTCCCTGAAGTGAACATCCACCTTTCGGTCCAAATCAATTACATCGCGATTGTAGACAAAATTGAACTGGCTGTTGTCTTCAATATCGGTAAGAACTTGTTCCACCGATACGTTCTTCAGCGAGATGGTGAGTTTTGTCAATTGTGAATAGCTTTCTGACGCCATGAGGTTCAAAAATCCCACAAGAAAAAGTAGCAGCGTTAGTCTCATTTTCAATCCAATTTTTTGCTCGAAGCCAATAATCCCACATCGAGCGTAGAACATTCGATTTTTTTTCATAATTTTAAGTGTTTAATTAATATTAAGGTTTTATACCTTTTTGAACGATGCAGGGAAGAGGGCAATCTTTCCTGCATTTTTCAATTCTTATCTTTTCATTGTAAATTCTTCGTCTTATCTCTGGATATAATTATTTTCCGGGTTGAAAATTCATGATCACTATTTTGTGCAGCCTTTACCGACCGCCAATTAATCGGCAGTGAAACCGCAAAAATTTCCATAATGCGGTCGATGTTCTGATCTTCAAATGTTGCATTGAAATTGTAATCTCCGAAAGCTTCATCTTCCAAAACAAATTCGACATTATGCAACCTTTCAAGCCGTTTTAAAATATCCTTAAACCGGGTATTCCTGAATACATATTTCCCGTTTATCCATCCTGTAAAAACTTCCATATTGTTCACCGCACTGATATCGAGCGTATTTTTTTCTTTGTTCAGAATCACTATCTCCCCCGGCTTCATCTTTATTTCAGCATCCGCAGCAATACCTTCTTCGTTCAATCTTATGATGGATATTTCCCCCTCAACCAGTGCCGTTTTTATGTCGGGATCATCCTCATAAGCGCTGATGTTAAAGGTTGTACCATATACTTTGACTTGCATTCCGGAGGTGGTTACCAACATGGGTTTATCCGGATCTTTTGTTACTTTAAAGTAACCTTCACCTGTGAGTTTAACCTCGCGGTATTCGGGTTTGCTGAGAAGGGGATACTCGATGGAACTACCCGCATTTAACCATACTTCAGAACCATCGGGCAATACCGCTTTTGTTTTTCCTCCAAAAGGAGCAGAAACCGTATTGTGTAACATTGTCAAACGATCATAATTCTTATGCTTAAAAGATTCCAGTTTCAATGTTTTATCAAAAAACCAGACTGAAGCCATTAACAGCGGAATAAATAATATGGCAGCTATTTTACTGTACCAGCTTATGATGTTTCTGCTTTGTGTTTTTGGGCGAAGTGTGATCCCGGAACTTTCTATCCGCAATCTTTCCCACAGGTAATTCAGTTCCTCTTCAGAGAATTCAGTTTCTTTGAAACTTAATCCGCTGATGATTGTCCGGGCTCTGACAAATTCTTCCTGACTAATGGCGAACCGTTTAATGAATGCCCGCTTTGCACCTACATCCCAAGAGTCAAAGAAAATAATTCCATTTTGGAATTCTTCTTCAGCAAGAAGCGCACTAAAGTCTTTTTTACCTTCCATTTTACCTTCCATAAATTCCCTTTCTGTATAGTAAGAGCAGGAAAATGAAAAGTAGTACTTCAAAAAACTGAATTATTTTTTTTGAAAAAGTAAAAAGAAGTTAAACAGCATGATATCCATATCATGGATGTCTTCTTTCGTGACGGTGGTTATGCCCGCCGAGAGTTTCTGAAGGATTTTGGGCATGATGTTTTTTACCGATTGTTCCCTTATGTTGAAAACATCAGCGATCTCTCTGTAGGTCAATTGATGATAGAACCTGAGAAAAATAATCTCCCGTTGATTTCCCGGCAAAGAATTCAGATTTTTGATGAGTTGTTCTTTAACGTTGGCGGAAATATATTCTTTATCAATAAATTCAGTGGGTTTAAAAACCAGGGTCTGGTAATCTTCTTCCGAAAAATCGTCAATTTTCTTTGTGGGAGGTTCACTTTTTTTTGAAGCAAAAATCTTTCTGCGCAACGAAACGAATAAATAGGCTTTTAAATTGAATACGTCCCCAAGGCCATCCCTGTTTTGCCAGATATGGATAAAAAGATCCTGAATCAGGTCCCTGACCAAATCGGGGAAGGGTATCAATTTAATGCCGTAAGCAAATAACTTAGGATAATAAACTTTAAAGATGATTGAAAAAGATCCCTGATCTCCCGCTTTCATTCTTTTCCATAAAAGATCTTCATCCATCTTATTAGCTTTTTCTTGCATTCAGCGTTTTCTCTGCCCTCCATCGGAAGACATCAAAAATAGAACTAATTGGATAAAAAGGAGCTTTAATGATTTAAAATGTGGGCAGATGAACTGACGGATCATGCGAGTGAAGCATTTCTTAAATGTGGGCTGTACTGGATTCGAACCAGTGACCTCATGCGTGTGAAGCATGCGCTCTGAACCGACTGAGCTAACAACCCTGTTTCAGCTGGTGGAGAAAAGGGGAGTCGAACCCCCGACCTCTACAATGCGAATGTAGCGCTCTAGCCAACTGAGCTATATCCCCCTGTATCTCAACAATAGACCCGGTTTCAGGTTGCCGGACAAAGATAATATTTTGCTTTTTAAAAAAGGAAGCCCTTCCGTAATTTGTTTTTGTTTATTTTGTGAAAAATATAAGCCTGATGCAGTTAAGTAAATTAGCGGGAACCATCCTGTTCCTTTTAATCTGTACGATATCTCTCCATGCCCAGCCGCTCAAAAAGAGCAGGGGATCACGCCAATATGCGGGCAGCTATGAAAGGAAAGTCCTTTCACCCGACAACGATCCCGTGTTGCTGCCCTATAACCGGTATATTGTTCCGGCAGGAAGCCTGATTAAATTCGGAGATCCTATCCTTGAAAACCATGCTGTGGATGTGGCTCTTTCACCCGACGAAAAATGGCTGGTCATTGAAGGCCGTGCCGAATTGATGATCGTATCTGCTGCAACCGGCCGGATCGTGGATTCCCTCTGTTTCCCAGGAACAAACCGCAGATCCTCGCTGAGGAACACCTATTCCGGGATCAAATGGTTTCAGGAGGGCGACCACTATTCCCTCTTTTGGGGTGCCGTCAATAATTCAGTCTTATCTTATGTGTTAAAAGCAACCTGGGATCAGCACAAACTGACCACGATCGACACTTTTCTGTTTGAAGCGGTAAAACCCGCCCGCCTGGCCATACCCAATGAGGTGCTGGTGGAAAGGGAGAACGGGAAGCTGATGTTGTACGTGGTATTAAACGGAAATAACAGGGTGGTCAAGATGGATGCTGAAACCAAGGAGATAATATGGTCTGTGGGGGTTGGGGTGGCTCCATACGGAATAGCCAAAGCCGGAGGGAAAATATTCATCACCAACTGGGCGGGCTCGGTACCGGATAAGGATGATTCCCATGTGGCGGGGATTCCATGGGGCAGTGCCAAGGTTGATCCCGTCACCGGCGCAACCCGGGAAGGAACGGTTTCCATCCTGGATGCCTTGACAGGAGCGGTTTTAAAGACAGTTGAAGTCGGATTACACCCCAACGATGTGGTTGTCTCTCCCGAAGGACGGTTTGTATACGTGGCCAATGCCAACAGCGATGAAGTCAGTGTGATCTCAACAAACACCTGCGAGGTTTGCGAAAACATTTGTGTCAGGCTTGCCGAAGGGGAAAACCGTTTCTGGGGAGATTCTCCCAACGGATTGGCTATATCGAATACCGGCGACAGATTATACGTAGCCAATGGGATGGACAATGCCTTGGCCGTGGTTTCCCTTGGCCGAAACAGCTGTTCCGTGTCAGAAGAGAGTGCAAGCAGGATACTGGGTTTCATCCCCACGGGAGCCTATCCCGGAGGAGTGGCTGTTTCATCGGCCAACCGGCTGTATGTGGCCAATATGGAAGGAGAGGGCGCTTTCGTTCCTTCAGAGACCGACCTGGTCGGGGAGCCGTCCTACAATTCCCACCGGATGATGGCCACCGTGTCGGTCATTCCGGTTCCGGGGGAAAGAGGGCTGAAAAGATATACCCAACAGGTGGAAGATGCCAGTCAATTGTTCAGGTTATCGCTTCTGAACCGGTCTCCAAGGGAGAATGCCAGGCCGGTACCAGTACCCGAAAGGATAGGGGAACCCTCTGTTTTTAAACACGTGATCTATATTATCAAGGAAAACCGGACCTACGACCAGGTACTCGGCGATATGTCCCAAGGGGATGGGGATTCCACCCTGACCATATTCGGGAGGCAGGTTACCCCCAACATCCATAAGATTTGCGATGAATTTCTGTTACTCGACAATTTTTATGTGTCGGGAAAATGCTCGGCCGAAGGACATCAATGGAGCGATGCCTCGATCGTGACCGACAATGTGGAGAAAAATGTGGAGTTGTGGGCGCGCAGTTATCCGCATGTCCTAAAGGATGCCCTGGTGTATGCCCCTACTGGTTTTATCTGGGACAATGCCCTGAAACACGGGAAGTCGGTCCGGATTTACGGTGAAGCTTCAACTCCCGTTTATGACGATAAATATACCTGGACCTCCATTTATGAGGGATTTCTGAGGAACGAAAAGTTTGAATTTAAAAACAATGTCACCATCAAAACGGTAGAGTCGGTCATGTGCCCCGATTACCCCGGCTACGACAACCACCGGATTCCCGATGTATTACGGGCTGATGTGTTCTTAAAGGAATTCAGGGAGTACGAAAAGCAGGAAGGAGATCAGTTGCCCGATCTGATGATACTGGCGCTTCCCTGTGACCATACGGGGGGCATGAGGCCGGGATTGCCGACTCCCCGGGCCATGGTGGCTGATAACGA
>CAYWTT010000258.1:0-5899 GCA_964461245.1 uncultured Prolixibacteraceae bacterium
GGACGGCATTTCTTCTGCCGATCGCATATCAGCCCGGGTAACCGACTTGAAAGGAAATCCGGCCGGACCTGAGTTCTCCTCCCCCATAGCCAAAGGCATAAAGGAGATCAGGCTTACCACTGCTTTCCCGGCAGTCAAAAGCTGGAATCCGGAAGATCCGAATCTTTACCTGGTGAAATTCAGTTTATCATCTGAAGGGAAAACATTACATGAAATATCCGAACGTTTCGGATTCCGGACTGTGGAAGTGAAGCTGAGGGACGGAATTTACGTCAACGGAGTAAAAATAAAGTTCAAAGGCATAAACCGGCATACATTCCGGCCCGAAACCGGCAGGGCATCCTGTAAAACTTTCAGTGTGGAAGATGTGAACCTGATCAGGGAGATGAACATGAATGCGGTCCGTATGTCACACTATCCTCCCGATTCGCACTTCCTGGATGTGTGCGATTCGCTCGGTTTGTTTGTCCTTGACGAACTGGCCGGCTGGCACGGGGCTTACGACACGGAAACCGGCTCCAGGCTGGTGGAAGAAATGGTAACCCGTGATGTGAACCATCCTTCGGTGGTCATCTGGGACAACGGGAATGAAGGGGGTCACAATACGGAACTTGATCCGGTTTTCAAAAAGTACGACCCTCAAAAACGGGCGGTTATCTATCCCTGGAGAACAAACGAGGGCATTGCCACCAATCACTACATCAACTACGACTATGGTATGGGAACATACTGGCACGGTCATGATATAGCCTTGCCTACGGAATTCCTGCATGGATTATACGATGGCGGACTGGGGGCGGGATTGTATGACTTCTGGGAACTGATGTGGAACAATCCCCATGCAGCGGGTGGTTTTCTGTGGGTATTCGCCGATGAGGGTGTGGTTCGCACGGATAAGAACGGGGAGGTCGATACATACGGATCTTCCGCACCCGATGGAATTCTGGGCCCATTTCATGAAAAAGAAGGAAGCTTCTATGCCATTAAAGAGATCTGGTCGCCTGTAAAATTTGAAGAGAAGGATATTACCCGCAATTTCAACGGGATACTGAACCTGGAGAACCGTTATCTGTACTCCAATACCAACACCTGCACTTTTAGCTGGAAGCTGGCAGGGATGCCCCGTCCCGGATCCGGTCCCAGATCGCAACCCCTCACCGGAAAGGCAGTCTCACCCGACATTCCGCCGGGTGCGAAAGGCCGTCTTCTGCTGAACCTTCCGCCCGACTGGCCGTTGTACGATGTGCTGTATGTCACTGTCACCGATAAAGCCGGAAAGGAGTTATACACCCGGAGCTGGCCGATTGCACTCCCGGAAGATATCATAGGGAGAATAACCACGGTCAGGGGACCTCAGCCAGTTTTGGCGCAGGAGAGGGATTCCCTTCTGATCATCAAAGCCGGCGGAATTGAACTAACCCTGGGAAAAAACGACGGTCTTCTGAAGAAAGTAGTCAGTCAGAAGGGAGAAATCCCTTTCCATAACGGGCCGCGACTCAGCGGAGGAAAGTCACTGTTCGAAAAAATGGAGATCCGTTCTTCAGGCGATTCCCTGCAGGTCACCTGTTCCTATGCCAGGGACTCAAGAATGAAAGAGATGATCTGGACTGTCTATCCTTCAGGGTGGATAAAACTGGAAATCCGTTATTTCCCGCCGGAGTATGATGCTCATTTTGATTATATGGGTGTGGATTTCTCCTTTCCTGAAGATCAAATCAGGTCGGTCAGGTGGTTGGGGAACGGGCCATTCCGGGTTTGGAAAAACCGTCTGCAGGGAGTTACCCTGGACATTCACCAAAAAGAGTACAACCGAACCATCACCGGCGTTCCCCCATTGACCTATCCGGAGTTCAAGGGTTATCATTCCGGCTTTTACTGGGCTGAAGTGATTACCAAAGGGCAATCATTTGTATTGGCCACGGCGACGGAAGATGTTTTTCTCCGTCTTTTCACACCCGACCAGCCGGCGGTGACCTTTAATACGGCACCTCCCTTCCCTTCAGGAGATATCTCCTTTATGCAGGGAATTCCTCCCATTGGCACCAAATCACAGCAGGCGTGGCGACTGGGACCATCCGGACAGAAAAACCAGTTTTATGATTTCGGCCCCTATGATAACTGGAGATGGCGTTGTAAAACCATGGAACTTTGGTTTGACTTTTCCGCCAAATGATCAATTGTAGTAAATTTACGAGTGAATTAACCTGATAAAATTCCGTATCATGATTTTTAACAGATTAAGATATGCCGGGATGCTGATCCTGTGGTTTCTGGCAGAGGCAGGGTCAGTAAACGCCAAACAGATATGGGTCTCCCCGTCAGGCAGTGATTCCAATCCCGGAACCAGGGAAAAGCCGTTGGCCACTATTCTGATGGCTCAGCGTCAGGCCAGGGAATTACGGCGGCTGAACGACCCTTCATTAAATGAGGGAATTCAGATCATCCTGAAAGGTGGCACATACCGGTTGGATGAACCTTTGCTGTTCCGTCCCGAAGATTCCGGGACGGTTGAATCAGCATTCTCTTTTGAGGCTGCAGCGGGAGAGGAGCCGGTCATCAGCGGAGGCATACCGGTCACCAACTGGGAAAAGCCAGCCGGACAAATTGCCGGTCTTCCCAAAACATCAAAAGGTCATATCTGGGTGACAGACATTCCGCTTGTGGGCGGACGGCAACCCGAATTCCGCCAGCTTTGGATAAACGGGGTAAAGGCGCAAAGGGCTTCCACCCTCACCGACGGTACCTTGAGCCGGATCCTTTCCGTTGACAGGCAAAACGGGACCCTGTGGATACCCAAACCCTCTTTCCGGTTGAAAGAGATCGGGCAGCTGGAACTGGTGATCCACCAGTGGTGGGCCATTGCCAACCTGAGGGTGAAAGAGATCCGGGAAGTGGGCGACAGCGCCGCAGTGACGTTTTACCAGCCGGAAAGCCGCATTGAGTTCGAACATCCCTGGCCTGCTCCGTTCATTGACGCGGAAAAAAATAAAAACGGCAATTCCGCTTTCTGGTTTGTCAACGCATCGGAGTTACTGAACCAGCCAGGCGAGTGGTATGAAGACCTGAAAGCAGGCAAGATTTACTACTGGCCGTTGGAAGGGCAGGACATGACCAGGGCAGAGGCGGTTTTTCCTTTCCTTGAAACACTGGTCCGGATATGCGGATCTCTGGATTACCCGGTGAAGAATATCCGTTTTTCAGGGATCAGCTTCAGCCATTCCGGGTGGTTACGCCCATCAAAGGCCGGCCATGTGCCGCTTCAGGCAGGCGTGTACCTGCTCGACGCCTATAAACTGGCCGTTCCCGGCACGGCTGATAAAAAAAGCCTGGAGAACCAGGCCTGGACCGGACGCCAACCTGCCGCCGTGGAGATCGTCAATGCCAGCGGATTGGTGTTCCACCGCTGTAATTTTGAACATACCGCGGCCACCGCTCTTGATTTCATTTCCGGAACCAGCCATGATCTGGTCGAAGGCTGCCGGTTTCGTGATATCGGCGGCACGGCCCTCCAGGCCGGTTTCTTCGGCAGTAAGGATTTCGAAGCCCATCTGCCCTATAATCCTTCAGATGACAGGGAGGTTTGCCAATACGAAACCTTCGTGAACAACCTGATCACCGATGCAACCAACGAGGATTGGGGATGTGTGGGGATCGGAATCGGCTTTGCCCGGAACATAACCATTGCACACAATGAAGTGAGCCATGTAAACTACTCCGGGATCAGCGTGGGCTGGGGCTGGACAAAAACCATCAACTGCATGCGGAACAACCTGATACATGCCAACCACATTCACCACTTTGCCAGACAGATGTATGACGTGGGGGGTGTTTACACCCTGTCGGCTCAACCCAATACCGAAATCAGCGAAAACTGCATCCATCACCTGGAGAAAGCTCCCTATGCCCACGATCCGAATCATTACCAGTACATCTACTTTGATGAAGGCTCTTCCTATATCCGGGCCGTTAATAACTGGACGGAAGCCGGCAAGTTCTTCTCCAACACACCCGGTCCCGGGAATGAATGGATAAACAACGGGCCGCAGGTGTCTGATTCCATCAGAGTGAATGCCGGCATTGAGAAAGAATTCAGGGACATTCTGAAGTGAGGTCAGGATCATTCCATTCATTTTTCATTTTAAACCGATACATGAACATGATAACCCGATATAAAGGATTAATTGCAATCATATTGTTAATGAGTTTCCATGTGGCCTGTACCCAGAAGGGGAAAATCACCGTGGTTTCAGGTAACTCCTCCCCCAGGGAGAAATTTGCTGCAGAAAAACTGGCTTCAGAGCTTACGATGGCTGGATACCAGGTGGAGATGTCGGAACAGCCGGCCGGAACCGGTAAACAACAAATCATCCTCGGTAAGCTGAGCGACCGGTTGATGACAGAACTCGTATCTCAAAACAGGTCACTCGACACACTGGCAAAAGAGGGTTTTGCCATCCGTTCTTCAGGAAAAACGATATACGTGGCCGGGTCCGATCCGAGCGGAGTTTTATATGGCTGCATGGAACTTGCCGACCATTTGAAGACGGAGGGAAAACTTCCTGAAAAACCTGATTTTACGGAAGAACCCGGCATGGTGATGAGGGGAACCTGCATCGGGTTGCAGAAAACCGTATACCTCCCGGGCCGCACGGTATATGAATATCCATACACGCCGGAAAATTTCCCCTGGTTTTACAACAAAGCCCTCTGGATCAAATATCTCGACATGCTGGTCGAAAACCGGTATAATTCTTTGTATCTCTGGAACGGGCACCCGTTTGCCTCGCTGGTTAAGTTGAAGGATTATCCCTATGCAGTGGAGGTGGATGAGGAAACTTTCCGGAAAAACGAGGAGATCTTTGCTTTCCTGACTGAAGAAGCTGATAAAAGGGGAATTTTTGTGATTCAGATGTTTTATAACATCATCGTTTCCAAGCCTTTTGCCGAGCATCATCACCTGAAAACCCAGGAACGGGAGCGTCCGATCATCCCGGTGATTTCTGATTATACGAGAAAATCCATTGCCGCATTCATAGAAAAATATCCCAATGTCGGGTTGCTGATCACCCTGGGAGAAGCCATGAATACCATCGAAGATGATGTGGAATGGTTTACCCGGACGATTCTGCCCGGAGTGAAAGATGGGCTGAAAGCCCTTGGCCGGACCGATGAACCCCCCATTGTTCTGAGGGGACACGACACCGATGCCAAAAGGGTGATGGAAGCAGCCCTGCCGATATACAGGAACCTTTATACCATGCAGAAATACAACGGGGAATCGCTAACCACTTATGAACCCCGCGATTCCTGGGAGACCATCCCGCGTGGATTATCCCAGATCGGAACCCTTCATATTGCCAACGTTCACATTCTGGCCAACCTCGAACCCTTCCGGTATGGATCGCCTGACTTTATCCTGAAATGCGTCAATGCCATGCATAGGATACAGGGGGCCAAAGGATTACATCTCTATCCCCAGGCTTCTTACTGGGATTGGCCTTACAGCGCCGACAAAACCGAACCCCGTCTGCTGGAAATGGAGCGTGACCGGATCTGGTATCAGGCTTGGGCCCGTTATGCATGGAATTGCGACCGCGATTCAGTGAAGGAGAAGGATTACTGGGGCCGCCAACTGGGTAATTACTACAATTGCGGAGATGCAGGCAAGGATATTGTGGAAGCCTATGAACAAACCGGCGAAATTGCCCCAAAATTGCTTCGTACCTTCGGAATTTCCGACGGAAACCGGCAGACATTGCTGCTGGGAATGTTCATGGCTCAACTGGTAAATCCGATGAAATACAGCGTCTATTCCAATTTCTGGCCCTCCAGTGGCCCGGAAAAGGAGGTGCTCCTTACCTATGCAGAAAAGGAATGGAAAGGTGAAGTACATAAAGGG
>CAYWTT010000259.1:0-5897 GCA_964461245.1 uncultured Prolixibacteraceae bacterium
GGCACCCTGAAATTTGGCCGGCTCCTGCGACTGATTGAATCATATTATGTGGACACTGTCAATATAGGAAAGCTGACGGAAAAAGCGATTGTTTCGGTGCTTCAGGATCTCGATCCTCATTCGGTATATATTTCCAGGGATGAAGTCGATAAAATGAATGAGCCGCTGGTTGGCAATTTTGAAGGAATAGGCATTACCTTCAATATTTTCAGGGACACCCTGCTGGTTACCTCCGTGGTACCCGGAGGTCCTTCTGAAAAGACTGGCCTCATGGCCGGAGACCGGATCCTTGTGGTTGATGGTAAAAACGTTGCCGGCGTCAAACTGACCAATAATGATGTATTTTCTTTGCTCAGGGGAGAAAAAGGAACAAGAGTCGAACTGAAAATTCAGCGCAAAAATCTGAAAGAACTGCTTGACTTCACCATCATCAGAGATAAGATCCCCATCAACAGCCTGGATGCATCGTACATGCTCGATAAAGAAACCGGTTATGTCAAGCTGAACCGCTTCTCCGCCACCACTGTCGATGAATTCAAGACCGCGCTCGCTGAGCTTCGCGCTAAGAAAATGCAAAACCTGGTCCTTGATCTCCGGAATAACGGGGGAGGCTACCTGAAAGCGGCCACCGACCTGGCTGAAGAGTTTCTGCCAGCCAACAGAATGATCGTTTATACCGAAGGGATCAACAGCCTGAGAAAAGAGTATAAAGCAACTAACAGCGGCCTTTTTGAAGAGGGCAAACTGGTGATTCTCATCAATGAAGGTACGGCCTCAGCAAGTGAAATCGTGGCCGGAGCGGTACAGGACTGGGATCGGGGGATCATTATAGGACGCCGCTCTTTTGGAAAGGGACTGGTTCAGCAACCCTACTATCTCACCGACGGATCCATGATCAGATTGACCACGGCCCATTATTTCACTCCCAGCGGAAGATGTATCCAGCGACCATACCAGAACGGGGTTGAGGAATACCGTACCGATTATCAGAAACGTCTCGAGAACGGAGAGTTATACAGTGCCGACAGCATTTCGTTCCCTGACTCACTGAAATACAGGACGCTGGCGTCAGGCCGGACGGTATACGGAGGGGGCGGAATAATGCCCGACATTTTCGTTCCGATCGACACATCTGCACTTTACCGATACTATAACCGGCTGCAAAGGAACAACATCATTTATAACTATGTCCTTGATTATGTTGATGCCAATCGCAGCAGGCTTTTAAAGATGTATCCCGATTTTGGCAAATTCAATGCGGCATTTCAGGTCACCGATGATATGATTGAAGCCGTAGTTGCCAGGGGAGAAAAGGAAGAGATACCGCGTGACCAGGAAAGTCTGAGTTTCACCCTTCCGATTATTAAAAAAGAGATAAAAGCATTTGTTGCCCGGGACACCTATGCTTCGAAGTATTTTTACCAGGTATACAATCAGGATGATCCCACCATCCGGAAAGCTACTGAGTTGATAAAGAACCAGGGAGAGTATAAACAATTGCTGGTAAGTAATTGATTAATCACTGAAAAGATATGTGGAATTTTCTGATAGATTGGCTATCAGCAAATTATATTGAGCTGTGTGGAGCTTTACTGGGGCTGGCTTATATTGTTTTCTCCACACGGCAGCATATCCTGACATGGCCGACCGGTATGGCCACATCTCTCCTATATGCGGTGGTGTTTTTCCACTCCCGTTTTTATGCAGGCATGGGTCTTCAGGTATATTATGTCGTAATGAGCATATATGGCTGGTATTACTGGCTGAAAGGGAAACGTCAGGCATCTTCGGATGAATTGCCTGTCACCCGGATTACCCCCAGACAAACAGCAGCGTCAGCGATCATTTTTCTGGTCTGTTTCGCCGGACTCTTTGTTTTTCTCTACTCCTATACTGATTCTCCCGTGCCCGTTCTTGATTCGGTGACCACCTCCTTCAGCATCATAGCCACCTGGTTGCTTGCCCGTAAAGTACTGGAAAACTGGCTCATATGGATAGTAAGTGATTTGGTTTCCTCTGGATTATATATCTATAAAAGTCTCTGGCCAACCACGATCCTGTTCCTGGTATATACAGCCCTGGCCGTTTATGGTTATGTTAGCTGGAAACGATCCATAAAAAAGACAGTTAAATGAAATTAAGAGAAAAAACCAAAATAATCGTGATCACCGGAGCCGAATCGACCGGAAAATCGGTTTTGACGCAGAGACTGGGAGAACATTTCAATTCGCCCTATTATCCGGAATATGCCAGGGAATACCTTGAGCTTAAGGGTCCCTCCTACTCCATGGCTGATGTGGAACAAATCGCCCGGGTGCAAAAGGCTCAAATGGATGAAGCCGTAAAAAGGGAAGCTCCCTTTTTGTTTTTTGATACATGGCTGATCATCACCAAAGTATGGATGGAAATAGTGTTCGGAAGCGTTCCTGCATGGATCCCGGAAGAAATATCCAGGGCTCCGGTCGATCTTTTTCTGCTATGTGCGAACGACATTCCCTGGTTGCCCGATCCTTTGCGTGAAAACGGAGGTGAAATGAGACAGAGGCTTTTCGAAATTTACCGGTCTAACCTTGAACAATATAATTTCAAATACAGGATTATCAAAGGAAAGGGAGATGACAGATTCAATCATGCCCTCCAAATAATCAGGGAAAACTTGTGATCTTCGCATTTTAACACGTATTTTTATTTTTTTATTTCAGAATTCCGTCATATGAAAATAGCACAGAATATCAGCCAGCTGATCGGACAGACCCCTTTGGTCCGTCTCAACCGGATTGCCCAGGGAATGGATGTGACCATCCTGGCCAAATTGGAATCGATGAATCCGGGAGGTTCCGTGAAAGACAGGCTGGCAATTGCCATGATTGAAGCTGCTGAAAAAAAGGGATTGATAGACCAGGACACCGATATTATCGAACCCACGAGTGGAAACACAGGAATTGGCCTTGCCATGGTTTGTGCCGTGAAAGGATACCGGCTGACCATTGTGATGCCTGCCGGTGTCTCCCTTGAAAGAAGGATGATCATAAAGGCTTACGGTGCCAATTTGGTTTTGACATCAGCCGGAGGGGGCATGAGTGAGGCAATTGAAACGGCCGGTAAGCTGGCTTCCACCTTGCCTAAAACTTACATTCCGATGCAGTTCAGCAATCCGGCCAATGCTGAAATGCACAGGAGGACCACCGCCTTGGAAATATGGAATGATACGGGCGGCAAGATCGACATCTTTGTGGCAGGTGCCGGTACCGGTGGGACCATTACAGGCGTTTCCGAAATATTGAAAGAGAAAAATCCATCTGTCAGGTGCGTAGTGGTTGAACCACTGAGTTCACCCGTATTGTCTGAAGGAAAGGCCGGGATGCACAAGATACAGGGTATTGGTCCGGGTTTTATTCCGGATGTATTAAACACGAAGGTATATGATGAAGTTTTTACGGTTTCAGATGAAGCTGCTTTTGAAACCGCTCAGAAACTGACCAGGATGGAAGGGATATTTGCAGGCATATCCACCGGTGCAAACTGTTATGCCGCGCTGGAAATCGCAAAAAGAGAGGAGAGCAGGGGGAAAACTCTGGTTTTTATTGTCTGCGACACAGGGGAAAGATATATCAGTACTCCACTATACAATACCGATCAAAATGGCTGAAAAGAAATATTCTGACTTAATCGGCGAGACGATACGGGAACTGTCCCGCCCCGAATCCTTTAACATGGTTTGCCATGAACACAGGCAGGGCGAATCGCTTCCCTCGATAAAAAAACTGGGAAGGATCATCGACCTGGTCCGGGAGATCATCTTCCCTGGGTACTTTGGTTCCACGTCCTTGCGGCCCCAAGCCATGCAACATTATATGGGAGTTTACATTGACGAACTGCATGACCTGCTCACGGGTGAAATCCTGGCTGGCATGTGTTTCGAATGCAAGGATGAAACAGCCGACAAGGTAACGATACACAAAAAGCCGGCGGAAGATGCAACAATCGGATTTATCCGTTACCTGCCGGAAATAAGGAGAATGATGGTAAATGATGTCAGTGCAATGTATCTTGGCGATCCGGCTGCAAAAAGTTACGGAGAGGTTATTTTTTGTTATCCAGCTATAAAAGCTATTTCAAATTACCGCATTGCACACCGGATGGTGGAACTCAATGTTCCCCTGATCCCCCGGTACATTACCGAGATGGCACACAGCGAAACCGGAATTGATATCCATCCTGAAGCACAGATTGGCGAGTATTTCGCCATCGATCACGGTACGGGAGTGGTGATCGGCTCCACCTGTATCATCGGGAACCATGTCAAACTATACCAGGGAGTCACCCTGGGAGCAAAAAGTTTCGAACTCGACGAAAAGGGAAACCCGGTAAAAGGGATTCCGAGACATCCCATAGTGGAAGACCAGGTGGTAATCTATTCCGGAGCTACCATTCTCGGAAGAATTACTATTGGTAAAAACTCTGTTATTGGCGGTAATGTGTGGGTAACGCGCGATGTACCTCCCGGCTCCAAAGTTATCCAGGGAAAACCAAAAGATAAAATTTTCATCAACGGTACAGGGATCTGAACCTGGCCTAAATCCTATTTTCATTGGAAACTTTTCAAATAACGGTTAAAACCCTGGAAGGGCTTGAGGAAGTACTTGCCCGGGAGATCAGGGAAATAGGCGGTAACTCGGTCGTAACCGGTAATCGGGCCGTCCACTTCGAGGGCGATACTGCCATGATATACAGAGCAAACTACCGGTTAAGAACTGCCCTCCGTGTTTTTAAACAGATACATTCTTTCCGGTTCACCAACATGGATGATTTTTATGTCAAATGCATGAAGGTCAAATGGGAGCAATACATGAACCTGAATGATTCGTTTGTGATTCAAAGCACAGTGGTCCAGTCGGAATTGTTCAAGAATTCCATGTTTGCCTCTCTTAAGCTGAAGGATGCCATTGCCGACCGGTTCAGACAAAGGACGGGAAGTCGCCCTAATGTGGATACGGCTGATCCTGACATTATTTTTCACATTCATGTTGCCGCAAACAGCTGCACCCTCAGCATTGACAGTTCGGGAGAATCATTGCATAAAATGGGATACAGGCAATCACAGGGTGATGCCCCGCTGAATGAGGTCCTGGCAGCAGGGATGTTGCTGCTGGCCGGCTGGAACGGGGAATCCGACTTTCTGGATCCGATGTGCGGTTCCGGAACATTGCCCATTGAAGCTGCATTGATCGCCCGGAATATTCCCCCCGGAAAATTCAGGAAAAGTTTTGCGTTTATGAACTGGAAGGATTACCAAAGTGAGATTTTTGAACAAATAAAGGAAGAAACGGAAAACAAAGACTTCAATCACCATATTTATGCTTCCGACATCAACTCTTCCCACATGGTTTCTGCCAGAACCAACGCAAGAAATGCCAGGGTATTCAACCTGATAACCTTTCAAACGGCAGATTTGGCCAAACTGGAACTTGAGCTGGAAGGGGCGCTGATTATGATAAATCCGCCTTATGGGGAGAGGCTTCAGGTTAAAAACCCGGAATTGCTGTATGAAATGGTGGGTGAAAGACTGAAACACCATTTCACCGGCAATGTCGCATGGATTTTATCTTCCTCTCAGGATTACCTAAACCGGATCGGGCTGAAACCTTCGGTAAAAATCAGACTGTTTAACGGAGCGCTTGAATGTAGTTTGCAGAAATATGAACTTTTTGAAGGCAAGCGCAAACTTTTGATCAGGAAGAAAAATAATAACCGGGAAGAATGATAAGAAAATCCATCCTTCCCGGTTATCAGAATAAGGTTATAAAACTATTCTTGTCTTGTATCATATACATCGGCTTCTTTTGTACCTACCTTTTCTTCTCCACCACCACCGCGGATCTGAATCATTTCATTTA
>CAYWTT010000260.1:0-5874 GCA_964461245.1 uncultured Prolixibacteraceae bacterium
TGAACCCCCAGAGGAAGGAAGGCTACCTTGACACCCAGGTGCTTCATGGCTTCAATGCAATCCCCGATCATCCGTTCCACACCTTCCTTTTCCGCGAAAGATTGCGCATAGAATCCTGACATGGCCAGAGAGGATATTTCCATATGATGTAAACGCAAAAGACTGTCATATTGCTGCCTGAATCCGGGATCATCCAATCTGTTGTCAAAGGTGGGGCGGTTTCCCAAGCCGCCCATATCAACCTCCACGCCGTCGGCACCGATTTCAGCAGCCAGTTTTACCGCTCCAGGCTTCTGCCGCTTAAGAATCATCCAGTCACAAACTGCAATTTGATAGCGTTCATGACCGGTAATTCCTGAGGCATTTCTGCAGGAGCACAGAAAGGACGGGCAACATAAAACTGTCAGTAGAAAGGACGGAAGCCAGCAGCATAATTTCCTATTTAAACTCATCATATTCTTTTATTTCTGAAGTCCTTTTTACCAGCTTTTTATCGGGCCAGTAAATCCCGTTAATTTTTCGGATTCTCAGCTGCAAAGGATCAATCACCACGTGTTTTATCCGCTCCCTGCGCCATGTATAGACTATGTGGACCAATCCGTCGGATGCCTGGATCACCGAAGGATAAGAATACTGGGAAATGGGTGAATCTTCCAGAACCAGTGCAGCAAACCAGATTTTCCCATCCCGGGAAAGGGAAACATTCAGCGGGGTTCGGGGGCCCTTGGCTTCTCCTTCAGGTGGGAATACATGATTATAGACCAGAAGCTGCCGACCATCAGCCAACGTCACGGCATCGGTACCCGAATTGTTATTGGGCAGACTGGTTGCAGCCAGAGGGGACCAGGTTTTTCCGCCATCCAAAGACCAGGATTCCAAAAGCGCCCGGTTCCGGCTCCTGCACAATATCTGCAGCCTCCCGTCCTCATAGGTCAGCAGGCTGGGTTGGATACCATCCAGTGAGCCGCCTTCAAGGGGTCCTCGTTTTTCCCAGCTCTTTCCGAAGTCGGTGGTCACTTCAAAATGAATTTTCCAACCTTTACCCTCTGTACTGGAAGGGCATATCAATTCTCCTGAAGGTAACAGCACCGGTTTGTTTTTGACGGGGCCGATATAACCTGCCGGCAAGGCTTTTGGTTTTGACCAGGTAATCCCATGATCAGCTGATTCGGTCAGCATTCCCCACCACGTGGACGGACTGGGTCCTACCTTATAAAACAAAAGCAGTTTCCCTCCGGGAACCTGGTAAAGCACCGGATTCCATGTGGGATAGCGCAGTGTATCGTTTTGTATGCCATTGGCCACTTCTGTTGCCGTGGTCCAATGTCCGTTCCGGTGAAGGCTCACCCAGATTCCCACATCGGGGTGGCGCTCACGAGTTCCGCCAAACCAGGCTGCAACCAGTCCGGCCGGAGTTTCGGCGATGGTGGATGCATGACAGGACGGATAGGGTGCACTGGTGAAGATAAATTCATCCGTCAGAATTCCTTTTTTCCATTTAGAGGTTCGGGCCATGGTGTCGTTTTCAACAAGAAACACCATTAAAATCAATAATAAGGTGTATTTCATCTTCGCCAGAATTTTCCTTTAAAACTGATTTGCCACTTTCCTATTTGTTGTTTCCCATTTCACAGATCAGCTTTCCAAGGCCGGCAGCACGGCCAACTTCCCGGCCATTCACAAATACCGACAATCCTTTTCCCCTGTGGTAGCGGGTACCCTCTTTATCCCAGCAAATGGTGATGATCCTGCCGTGATAGGATACTCCGTCAAGACAAAACCAATCCCACTTCCCTTCCGGTACGAGGGGATTTACCTCCAGCGTATCATCAACCCGGGGACGTAATCCGACGATCCCAGTGATGACCAGGTCGGCAAAGGTCGAATGGTTGTAAAAACGGCTTCTCTCCTGATCCCCCTTCAGCCAGTATCCGGTCGATCCGTCAAGGTACTCCCCGATATAAGGCTTTCCCCGGTAATACTGTGATTCCACATAGGTTTCCATCAGCCGGAACCATGTGGAATCATCCACAATTCCCTGTTGGTAATTATTGAGTAAGTTAGCCATGGCTGTAAGCGTCTGCGAAGTGGCAAACGGCCATACCGGACCGTCCCATTCGCAATTGCAGCAACCATGTGTTCTGAATTCAGGATGCCGCTGCTCGGCTGTGGTCAACCCGAAAGGAGCCAGGAAACCCCTTTCGTCTGTGACCTGTTTCCATGCTTCTTCAAATCCGATTCCAGGAAGATTGAAATACCAAGGAATATATCCTATGGCCTCCCTTACCTGTGCAGAGAGTCCATCCTCCCTGACCGTCTCAAAGAATCGATGCCCCTGATCCCACATTTTACTTTCCATTATCTTCTTCAGGGTATCCGCTTTTTTGCCATACTTTTCCCTCAATCCGCATTCTCCGGCCAGAAATGCCATGCTTTCAAGCGCTTTTGCATTGCCATACATATAGCTGTTAATGGTGGGGCGGACATTTTTCACCTTCCGGCCTCCGCTGATGCTTTCCTCCATACCGTCTGCCACATCGGTCTGCCAAAAAGATCCGTCGGGCAAGCGATGATCGAATTCCCATAACCGGTATTCCGCTTCCAAATCAGGGAAAACATCTTGTATGAAACGGTCATTCCTGTTTACCAGGTAACTGTTATAAACGGCATCAGCGGTCCAGCTGCTGAATTTTCTCAGTTTGGCCATCATGCCTCCCTTGTTCCCCCGGAACCATACATGCACATTATCCTGTAGGAATTCCGGATTCCGCAACCACCGTGATTCGTAAATATGATGCCCCAGCGCACAGCTGATCAGGTTATACTGGTCGGCATAACTCCTGGGAACCAGAAATTCGGTGAGGGCAAATCCCGCTGGGGTTTGAACAATGTGCTTGCGGAACGACCACCAGCGAAAATAATAAATCTCTTCAAAATTGTCCTGCGGGCATTCAAACAAGGGAATATTTTCACTCATCCAATCCCATGCATGAACATTGGAAATAAATGTCCCCAAATTTTCATCATCTGTCCGGTTAAAGTAATCGGAATGGTGTTTGAAATCATCCGGATGGAGGACATAAAAGGGGGATGGTTGTTCAACCTTTTCCCTTTGCGAATAACTTAGGCTATGACAGCCAAGAGGAAGCCAAAGGAGTATCGGGTAAATCCATTGGGATGCATTGAATTTCATTACCGGTCAGAGGTTTTGGGTTTTCAAAGAAAAAATGTAAAAAACAGCCTCGGGTATTTTCATTCCGGAATCAGGCACATCGAAATTCTGATCGGTTGGGGTATCGATATCAGGAAAACGCCTTACCTTTCCCGTCCGGAATACCACTCTTTCAAGGGAATGAACAGGAGCAAAAAAAAGTCCGCTCTTCCCCTCTCCCCCATTCACGCTGACCGTATAGAAGCGGTTTTCAGTGGAAGCATCGATCCGGACGGTATACAGCTTCCCTCCTTCATATTTCATGATGTTCCTCATCCGGTAGCCTGCTTTTGTTTTCAGGTATCCGTCAGAATCGAAAACCAGCCTCAGGGAGGCCGTTCCCTTGTGATCCTGCAATTCAACCTGCAACTGGCCAGAGTCACTCTTTAGCGATAAAACGTCAAACTCAACCCTGACTTTTTCAGCCGCCGGAAAGATCCTCTCTGCTTTGGCATAATCAAACGGATCCCTGTCATGGAGGGAAAGTGCCTTCCTGCCTTCTGCTTTTTCAATGCCCGTCTTTGCCCAAAGGGGTGAATAAATATTCCATTTCTGAAGTTCACGGCCTTCCTCCATTTTATCAAAAACATCACATACATGATGCAGGGTTTTCTCCCTGACCGGAACCGCAATTGAGCTCACCCAGATATCTTCTTTATTCATGCTGTAGGTAATCCAGAGCTTTCCATCGGGAGGAGTACCGTTGCCTTCAAGTATTCCCCTCACATATTGGGGACCGTAAGATTTGTAGTTGCCCCCGTACCGCATGGTGGTTATTTCTCCATTAACCAACAACAGATTCTGATATTCAAGTCCGTCGCTACTGACGGAGATGGCCAAAGGCCATCGGAAATCGGACGGATTATATACCAGCGCATATTTTCCATCGGAGGTCCTCTGCCCCCAGATTTTGGCATTGGAAGTAATGATGCCGGGCGCTCTTACCGGAGTATCCCAGCTTTTCCCGCCGTCGCGGCTGATGGAGGTAAGACCTTCTTTCCAAAGACCAACAACTTTCCCGTCGGGCAGATGATAATAACTGAAAGCTTTATACTGCTTTTTAAGCGGGATCAGCGGATCATCCCTGTCGGCTTCCTCTACCCACTGTTGCATCATCAGGGGATCAGCCAGCAATTCATCACATGCTGCTATAAAACCGTCGTCAGGGCTCTCCCTGAAAAATGGATAGCTGGTATTTTTCTCTCCCCAACCATGGTTGTAACGGATAAAATACAAAGGACTGAAAGATCCGTCTGAATAGATCTCACGGACCACTCTCCCGATTCCGTTCCCGTCATTCGGGCTATCCTGCTCGTTCAGGCTGATCCCGATGAAAGCAAGCACCAGCAGACGATTGGAAGAGGATACAAAAAATCCCATCCGCTGGTGGTTTACCGCCGACAGGAGATGGGCCACGCCTTCAACGCCCTCTTTGGTAGTGCCATCCGGGATTTTGTATACCGGGAATACGGGGATCGGTTTTGACCAGTGATATCCATCCCCCGATGTTACCAGCAGGGTTTGTCCGGGTGGAATATGTTCCCCGACCGAATCACTCAGGTATTCTAAATAAAAGGTGTTGTTCCAGTAAGCCAGCATGGGAGCATGGTTGTATGTCCAGCCAAAACCATCCGCGGTTTCGGGCATTTCCCGGCTGGCACGCATCACCTGAATGTTATGAACCCCCATGGCCGGCGGAAGTTGCCCGTGATGGTAATCCGGATTGCTGAGGGTATCCCCCGTGTAACGGACTATCCCCTCCTTTTGCCGGCAGTGGCAAAACATCACCAGGGCTAACCCGATAATAACCTTGCTGACCATTCTCAGTTTCATCCTGCTCGAACTATTGGTTATCCTATACTTCAAAATATGTTTATCAGACCATTACTCAAGTATCATTGGTTATTTGTCGTTCTCTTTCCAGCCTCCTTCAGCAAACCATCCAAAACCTTGCGGTCTGCTTTGAAAATGGTGCCATGTTTGTGGCCTGAAGGTAATGAAACCTGATCTGAAACATCCTTAAATCTGACAAAATCACTAGTCTTTACTGCACCGTACACTTTATCCCGGTATGCATCAAAATAAATCAGCCAGCCATCAGCCGTTTTAAGCGCCGTAGGGCCTTCGGTGCAGAAAGCGGTAAAGGGTTCTGAAATCCGGGTAAAGGGTCCTGTTGGCGTATTTCCGAAACCCACCCTCAGATTCCGGTTGGGTCGGGTATTATCTTTCATCACCAAAACATAGTCGGCATTTCTTCTTTTTATCAGGATCGCATCGATGACACTAAAACCCGGATCAATATACAACCGGGTATCGGAGAAGTTCAGAAAATCATGGGTTTCGGTATAATACATCCGGTGGTTGTTCAACTCCTCTTCCTGTCCTTTATCAAACCGGAATGGAATGGTTGAAGCCCATAAAATCAAAAACTTACCCTGCTCCTCATCATAAAAAAGTTCAGGTGCCCAAACATTCACCGTGGTGGTATCATAGGCCATAACCGGAATAAACCGCTGGGGAGACCAATGGATCAGATCCCTGGAATCCGCATAACCGAAACCTTTATCCCCTTTCCAGGAGGAAGTCCAGACCATGTGGAATGTTCCATCAGGACCGCGAAGAACGGAAGGATCGCGCATCACCTTCTGCATTCCCACTTCGGG
>CAYWTT010000261.1:0-5863 GCA_964461245.1 uncultured Prolixibacteraceae bacterium
CCTGTTGAAAAAAACAGGATCAGCCACAGGGGAATCGCATTTGGAAAACTGCTGAAATTTCTTTCTAATGCTGACATCTGAAAGACAGAACAAAATGAAAGCAAAGAGTATAGTATTGGGAGCGCTGTTGCTCTTTTCCGGTATCCGACAGGCAGAAGCACAAAAAGCCGGAACATGGCGGGACTATTTTTCATATGCCAATGCCCTCAAAATGGCCGATGCGGGGGATAGGATCTTTTGTGCAACGGAAGGGGGTTTGTTTTTTGTGGACTTATCCGACCACAGCCTGAATAAGCTGACAGCTGAGAACGGGATGAACGATGCAGGCATTCAGACGATGGCCTGGAACGAAACGGGGAAAATTTTGCTGGTGGCTTATAAAAACAGCAATATCGATCTGATAGCGGGTGAAAAGATAATCAACCTGAGCGACATTAAAAGGAAACTGCTTTCAGGTGACAAGACCGTCTATAACATCCTGTTCCGGGGGAATGAAGCATTTCTGGCCTGCGGATTCGGTGTGGTCGACATCGACCTGGGGAAAATGGAGGTCAAAGGAACCTACATCATCGGAGAAAATGGTACGCAAGTGAAGGTTTTCGATCTGGAAACCGACGGTCAGACGCTCTATGCTGCCACCGAAAACGGGATCAGGGCGGCTGCACTCAATGATCCCAATTTGCTGGATTACAGGAGTTGGACAAAGATAACATCCATACCCCATGCAGAGGCAAAATTCAGCCATCTTGCCCGCATGAACGGAAATCTCATCGCTGTATACACCCGCGATGAATGGGATGGCGATGAGGCATATATATTCCGTAACAATCAGTGGATCAGAATCTGGTCGGAGGTGGGTTATTTCGTCGATATCATGACGGGTTTAAATAACGTGACCGTTACCGGAAGGGAGGAGGTTTTCACCTATGATGCTTCCCTTAACATTACGGGAAGGATAAAGGAGTTCACCTTAGGGAGCATTACCGTCAGACCGATTCAGCCTAAAAGCGCCCTGATCAGTTCCGACGGATCGCTGTGGATGGCTGAATATGCGTATGGCCTGATCCATCTTTCAGGACAGCAATTTGAACAGAATCTTCCTTCAGGACCGATGAAGAACACGGTATTTTCACTAACCACTTTTAAAAAGGAGCTGTGGTCGGCAGCAGGCGGTAGGACCGATCCGTGGAATAACCAATACATGGCCCCTGTTTTCCAGCATTACGACAACGGTGAGTGGAGCTATTTTTCCAGGAAGGAATTTCCGGAGATGACAGGTTTTTTTGATATAACCCAGGTAGTGGTGGATCCCTCAGATGCCGGCCATGTTTTTGCATCCAGCTGGGGTGGGGGAGTGCTCGAATTCAAAGACCATAAGTTCATCAAACGGTACAACAACCTGAACAGCCCACTGGAGACGGCCATTCCTGAAAAACCACAGGAACCGTATACCCGCATCGGAGGCATGGCATATGATAAAAACAACACCCTTTGGATCACCAATTCCCAATCTTCCAAAGGATTGCACAGTCTCAATTCCAAAGGCGAATGGAAAAGCTTTGAATTGCCGGCGGTAGCCGGTCAGCAATATACCATCGGGCAGGTGATGGTGACCGGTGACCAGGACAAATGGATCATTATTCCCAGGGGAAGAGATATGTATGTTGTCAATGAAGACGGCAGCAAAACAAAGTACCTTCAGGTCACTTCCTATTTCAGCAATGGCGAACAGGAAATTCTGAACCGGATGAACGATGTATATTCCATGGCGCAGGACCTGAATGGGGAGATCTGGGTAGGTACCTCGGTCGGTGTGGCAGTCTATTCCAATCCTTCCAAAATATGGAAAAATGATGCTCTTTATGCTTACCAGCCCAGTCTGGAACTGGGCGATGGTCTTTACCATCCGTTGCTGGAAACCGAAACGGTTACTGCGATCGTAGTGGACGGAGCAAACCGGAAATGGCTGGGAACAAAAGGATCCGGTGTTTACCTGGTCTCTGAAGAGGGAGATACCGAAATTCAGCATTTCACCTCGGAAAACAGTCCGCTGATCTCCAATACAATCATATGCATGGCTTTAAATCAGGTTACGGGTGAGCTGTTTATAGGAACCGACAAAGGGCTGGTCTCTTACCAAAGTGATGCTCCTGCAGGCAACACCGATTATTCGGATGTGTATGTATACCCGAATCCGGTGAGGGAAACCTATACGGGGGATATTGTAATCACCGGGTTGGTGAAAGACACTGATATCAAAATTACCGATATTGCGGGGAACCTTGTGTTTAAGGGAACCTCACTGGGAGCCAATGCCATCTGGGATGGGAAGAATCTTAACGGGAACAGGGTAAGTACGGGGGTTTATCTTGTATTTTGTGCCGATGCTGCAGGAGAAAAGACCCATATTGCCAAGCTCCTGGTGATCCACTGATCAGGGGCGGATGCAAGTTCTTCCGGTTCCTGTGCCAAATGATGGATTCATACCTAATTATTCAGAAATGCTGTCAAATACCCGGGGTATCGTTCTGCACACCACAAAATTCGGTGAAAACAGCCTGATTATTACGCTTTACACCAGGAATTTCGGACGGGAATCCTGTATAGTGAACGCCACCGGGGGTATCAGATCCAAAAACAAGGCTGCCCTGATGCAACCCCTTTACATACTGGATCTGGAGATATACCGGCATAAGAACCGGGAATTGCAGCGGGTCAGGGAGAGCAGACTTTGTGAACCTTACCTGTCCATTCCTTTTGACGTGTACAAATCATGTCAGGCGATTTTCCTGTCGGAAATACTTTTCCGGATTTTACAGGAAGAAGAGAGTAACACAGCGCTGTATGATTTCATGGAAAGTGCTCTGGTATATTTTGACCTGATGAAAGAGGGAAGCGCCAGTTTCCATCTTTGGTTTTTAGCCAGGTTGACCGAGTATCTGGGGATTTTTCCCCATCTGGGAAGTGAAAAAGAGGGTTGGTTTGATCTGAAAAAGGGTGTAATTGCAGGTCAGGTTCCGGATCATCCTTTTTTTATGGAACAGGATACAACGGGATTGTTCATTCAAATACTATCACTGAATATCAATGATTTGGCGAATTTTAGAACAACGCATAATCAGCGTAATGATCTGTTGATCAAGTTATTGGATTATTTCCAACTTCATTTTGATACCCTGGGTAATATTCATTCACTGGCTGTATTAAAAGAGGTTTTTGATTGAAGAAGACCAGAATATTGATTACATTTGCTGTAATTAAATCGATGCAGGAAGATATCCGGGGAAAGGAATAAAACGTCTGACAGTTTTATGCAAACTAAGTTACCAGAAACACAGGGAAGTATTTTTTGGGATATGAGAAAGATGGCTTTGGAAAAGGGAGCCATCGACATGTCTGTCGGAATAACTGAATTTAACTGTCCATCGGGTCTTGCTGACCTGGCTTCTTCGGCCATCCGTGATCAATATAACAACTATGCCCCTTTGGAGGGTATTTTTGGTTTGCGGAAACAAATCTCCTGGGTTTATCAGAAGAATTACAGTAAATACTATTCCCCGGAAACTGAAATTACAGTATGTGCCGGTGAGATACAGGCCATATCGACCGCCATCACTGCCGTGGTCAACGAAGGTGACGAAGTTATCATTTTCGAACCTTCCTATTTTACTTACAGTCCGGCGGTCAGGCTCAACGGGGGGACGCCGGTATATGTTCCGTTGGTGGAACCTGATTTCAGGATAGAGTGGGAAGATGTACGGAAAATGATCACATCGCGAACCCGGATGATAATTCTGAATACGCCCCATAATCCCACGGGGAATGTTTTCGGTAAGGAAGACATGCTTCAGCTGCAGCGGCTTACCCAAGGGACCGGCATATATGTGATCAGTGATGAAAGTTTTGAATTTCTGATATATGATGAGGAAAAGCACCAGAGTGCGGGGCAGTTTGCCGGTCTTGCCTCCCGAACCTTTATCATCTCTTCTCCGGGGCCGCTTTTTCATATTAATGGCTGGGGACTGGCTTGGTGTCTGGCACCTGAATACCTGATGAGCGAATTCAGGAAAGTGCATGAATTTCAGTTGTTCAATGTGGCGTATCCCCTTCAGCAGGCTCTGACCTCCTATATGGAGTCGAATGATACGGCTGAAGAGATTACGGAATTCTATCAGGGGAAGCGAAATTACTTTAACCGGTTGCTTAAAGGATCTCCTTTTATCCTGCATCCTACGCAGGGTACCTATTTCCAGCTGGTCAATTACAGCAAGGTCTCGGGTGAGCCCGACACCGATTTTGCCGTGCGGTTATTGAATGAAGCAGGTATCGCTGCCATGCCTTTGTCGGTTTTTATGCACAAGAAAAGGAATACCTCATATCTCCGCTTTTGTTTTGCCAAAAAGAATGAAACCCTGGAGGAGGTAGCCAGGAGAATGATTGAATTTGCTTCTATAATCACCCGTTAGTCTGCCTGTCGTCAAACACAATGGCTTCATAAATATATAGTTCAGCCGTTTTCCAGCCGTCGCGTCCGATCCCTGCCTTATCAGCCGAACACCGGCTGAGGAATTCCTCTTTTGTCCATCCGTATTTTTCTGCTACCTGAGGTAAAAATGTTCCGGTCGACCATCCTTTTTTAATATAAATGCCATGTTTTCCCAGGATAATTTCATCAGGAGATCCTATTTTTTTCAGAGGGGAGATTACCGAGATTTCGACCGACAGTTTTTCAAGCTCTTCTTCGCTTACAGGTTCAAACCGCCGGTCACATGCAGCAGATGCTGCAACCTGCTGCACAATGGCCGCCAGGGGCATTTCACTTTTGAAACTCCCAATGCATCCCCTTAATTTCCCGGATACATACACCGAAACAAAGGCGCCGTGGCGTGCGGCCAGGTGGCCGGTCAGCAAAGTCTCATCCACTTCGCCCCTGTTTCCGGAAGTCACCTTTTGGCGGATCGATTCTCTGGCTATGTGCAGCAGTTGCTCCTTTTCTCCGGGAGTAAGGCTGAAATGGTCTTCTTTATTAAGGTAGACTGCAATGGCGCTGTAACCTACGACCCTGCCATGATCACCGTATTCCGGCTGGTCTCCTGAATTTTGGTAGTCAATCCATTCCCAGGTATAATTATCACCTTTTGCGATGTAAAGTAAGGTGAGAACCGAAGTCCAGCCACAAAGGGAAGTGGCAAGTCCCGGGATTTTTTTCTGTTTGTTGTTTTCCAGGGTAGTCATTAACTTCTCCGGTGAACCGGAGAGGATCGCCAAGGTAGTTGCGCGGTCAGTATTCACAGCGTCGTCATAATCCGGGTAATGTGAAAAATCGGAACTGATGATAAAAAGGTTTTCCGGATTGAAATAGGGGCGTAAAGTCTCGGCTAACCGGCGGCATTCCTCGGGCTTCTGTGTTCCCAGAATCACCGGTACCAACTTGAAGCTGGCCCCCAGTCTCTTTTGAAGGAAAGGAAGCTGCACCTCCAGGCTGTGTTCCTGGAGATGGGCATCTTCCCTGTCTGAGAAAAGGGTATTCCTGTTGATGAGTTCCTTTCCCGTCTCCACATCAACGGCGACTAAGCCCATTGGGGTCTCGTAATCGCCCGAGCAGTATACCGATGCGCCCTGAAAATACATATGGTGACTGGAAGCCAGGATAAAGATCCTTTTCGGAACACGACCGGGAGTCAACCGGTTGACTGCCGATGCGGTGACTTTTCCACTGAAAACATATCCCGCGTGAGGAACCACCAGGGCCAGTGGAGAATCATCACGGTCCCCTCCTGGTTTGGCCCGCTTCAATAAGGATTCCACCTCCTCCTCCAACCTGGCTTTGTTCCCTGGATAAAATTGTCCCGCCACAGCAGGT
>CAYWTT010000262.1:0-5852 GCA_964461245.1 uncultured Prolixibacteraceae bacterium
CGGAACGTAAGTATGAAACGGTAAAATGACAAATATTGTAACCTTCTCTGAAGCATCCCTGATTGCCATACACAGCATGGTTCTGATTGCCCGTTCGGGTACCACGGTCAATGTTCAGAAGATCGCGGAAATGACCGGGTCCAGCAGGCATCATGTGGCAAAGGTCCTGCAGCGTCTCGTCAAGGAAGGATATCTTGAATCAAACAGGGGCCCTTCAGGCGGATTTCGTCTCACCCTCGCACCTGAAAAAGTCTCACTGCTGAATATTTATGAATCAATCGAGGGGAAAGTCAAAATTACCGGTTGCCCGCAAAATAAACCGGTCTGCCCGTTAACCCGCTGTATTTTCAGCAATGTAGTATCAGAAATGATCCGGCTTTTCCGGGATCACTTCACTTCGACCACTTTAGCCGATATGGTGTAATAACCTTTTCAGCAGTTAAAAGATTCAAACAGTGAACCATGAATAAAAAAGCACTATATTAGAGCAATAAAATACCTAAATACCTAATATATTAAATTGATAGAAAATGAGCATGTTTTGTAATCAGTGTCAGGAGACTGCAAAGAACACAGGCTGTGTAGTCAGCGGTGTTTGCGGGAAAAGGGAATCGACTGCCCACATCCAGGATCTGTTGATTTTTGCTTGTCAGGGATTGGCATTTGCCACATTGAAAGCCCGGAAGTCGGGGCTGAACGTGAATGTGGAGAGCAGGCATATCACCAACAGCTTGTTCATGACCATTACAAACGCTAATTTTGATGATCAGGCTCTTATTCAGGCTGTCAGGGAGTGTATCCGGCTGCGTGACCACCTGAAAAGCAGGGTGCCCGTTGCATCCCTGCATGAATCGGTCAGATGGAATCCAACCTCTGAAGCTGAAATGGTTGAAAAAGCAGCTCAGGCAGGAATATCTGCTTTTGATACCGACGAGGACATCCGGGCTCTTAAGCAGTATGTTTTATTTGGTATCAAAGGAATGGCTGCCTATGCGGAGCATGCCTTCAATCTCGGGTATGAAGAGGACGACATTTTTAGATTTATGGAAGAATCACTGGTCATGATAACACAGCCAATGAATCTGGATGACATGCTGACGTGGGTTATGCGCACGGGAGAGCACGGAGTTAAAGTGATGGCTTTGCTGGATAAGGCCAACACGTCAACCTATGGGAATCCCGGAATATCTAAAGTCAATATCGGAGTAGGGAAAAATCCGGGTATCCTGGTCAGCGGGCATGATCTGAAAGACCTGGAGCAGTTGCTGATTCAGACCGAAGGGACCGGCATAGATATCTATACCCACTCTGAAATGCTGCCCTCGCATGCCTATCCCCGGTTTAAGAAGTATACACATCTGGTGGGAAATTACGGGAATGCCTGGCATCGCCAGACCGATGAATTTGAATCGTTCAACGGGCCTGTACTTTTCACCACCAATTGTCTGGTGCCTCCCCGCAAGGCGGCCACATACAACCACCGGGTTTTTACCACAGGAGCCACCGGAATGCCGGAATGGAAATATATTGATAAACGATTGTCCAACGGCCATAAGGACTTCTCGGAGATCATTGCTTTGGCAAAGAGTTGTCCACCACCGGCTGAGATTGAGGCGGGAGAAATAACCATAGGTTTTGCCCATGACCAGGTACTGTCGCTGGCCGGTAGAATTCTGGAAGCGGTTAATTCAGGCGCCATTAAAAAAATGGTGGTTATGTCGGGGTGCGATGCGCGCCAGAAAAGCAGGGAATATTATACGGAGTTTGCTGCAAAACTTCCGAAAGATACGGTTATTCTTACCTCAGGGTGCGCAAAATACCGCTATAACAAGCTGAACCTGGGCGATATCAACGGAATTCCCCGTGTGCTGGATGCCGGGCAGTGCAATGATTCTTATTCCTGGGCTTTTGTGGCTCTCAAGCTGAAGGAGGTGCTGAACCTTGAGGATATCAACCAGCTGCCCATTGTATTCAATATTGCCTGGTACGAACAAAAGGCGATCATAGTCCATCTGGCTTTATTGTATCTTGGCATTAAAAACACCCACATAGGGCCAACCCTGCCCGGATTTATGACTCCCAACGTGCTGAAAGTGGTTCAGGAGAAATTCGGTGTGCAGACCATTACCACTGTGGAAGAAGACCTGAAGCTTTTCGGGCTCAATTAAAAGAAAGGAGAAACGCAGAGGCTGTGTCATTACAGATCCTTCGGGAATTTTGATACAGCCTTTTCTTTTGATGTTTTTCCCCGTTTTGGTATACCTTTGTTACCATGGAGACGGCAAACGGATTGCCGGCCTTATGAAAAGCCGTGGAGGTATGAAAATTTGGATAACCAAAAACGGAAACCGGATTGTACAGGTGTTGGGCGGAAGGAACAATGTCTTCTTACTGTTGAATGGTGAAAGAAAAATGCTGATCGATACAGGCATCAGACTTTTCCGCAAAAAGCTTCAGAGAAAGCTGTCGCAATTAGGAGTGTGCCGGATTGATCTACTGGTACTGACCCATTCTCACTTCGACCATGCAGGAAATGCCCGTTGGATCAGGGAAAGATACCATGCGCCGGTGATCATTCACCGGGATGAGGCATCAGCCCTGGAAACAGGAACTTTCATCTTACCCCGGGGTACTTCAGCCATTCCGCGGTTTCTGATTAATTCTCTGGCTGTATGGTTGGCCAGGCGCCTCTCCTGTGAGCCTTGTCCCTGTGATTTAATGGCGGATGAGCGGTTTGACTTAATGGATTACGGATTTGATGCCTATATTTTGCATACGCCCGGACATTCACCGGGATCGGTCAGCATTATCGCGGATAACGAGATCGCCATGGTCGGGGATACCCTGTTCGGGATCTTCAGAGGCTCGGTATTCCCACCCTTCGCCTCGGATGCCTCACAACTTGTCCATAGCTGGGGAAAGTTGCTGATGACGGGGTGCAAAACGTTCCTGCCGTCACATGGATCAGCCAACGGACGTCAACTGGTGGAAAAAGATTATAAGCGGAGGACATGGAAATGAATCCCGGAAGGTACATTGGATGCTGCGGAGCTTATTGCAGCACATGCAAGCCTTATGTCACAGGCTTCTGTAAAGGATGCAAGCTGGGATATGACTCAGGAGGACGAGACATCAGCATTTCGAAATGCAAAATAAAGCTGTGTTGCTTCAGGGACAGGAACTTGGAGACTTGTGCCGACTGCCCTGAAATGGAATCCTGTTCCATTATCGGGAACCTGTATGCCCAAAACGGCTATAAGTACAAGAAGTGCAGACAGGCGGTTGAATTCATCAGGAATAACGGCTATGGGGAGTTTATCCGGATAGCCGGCCAGTGGAAGGGGGCATACGGGAAATATGAATAAGAGGTTCCCGGTCATTCTGCCCGCATAAAATCCTTGATGGATTTTTGGGCGAGAACGGCGCAAGGTCCCTTACCGACTGAATGGGCCTTTTACCGGAACTCATTTCAATATCGAGTATTATTTTTCCACAGGCAGTTTTACCCTGAAATATCAATACATATCTTTTTTTCGTAAATTTACTTATGTTATCCTTAATTCTCAAGAAACGATAACCCTCAAAAAGGGAAGAATCGGGGTATTCCTTACCTTTGTTTGCTTTGTAATCTGTAGTTATGGGTTTTCAGCAGATCAGAAATTATATCCCCGTTTTTTATCATCGGTTTTTGCCGCCTTTTTTTGATAAGGAGATTCCGGCTGAAGCATTTGCCAGTTGTAAAACCTGTCCGATGACGGCGAAAAGCCGCGGAGAAATGGAAAGTGAAACCTCCGGACCGTTTGCTCCTGAAACCAAATGCTGCACCTTTGTTCCCCGGGTACCCAATTATTTTGCCGGAGCGGTGTTTTCTGATCCTGAAACAATGATCGGCAGGGACCTTTTAAAAAAAAGGATCAGCTTGCAACGCGGCATTTTCCCTCAGGGTATTTATCCCGACAAAAAGTACAGGTTACTGTATGAGTTTGGCAGAAAGCATGGCTTCGGCAGAAGTTCCCTGCTGAAGTGCCCCTATTACCTTCAGGGAGAATTCAATTGCAGCCTTTGGAAGTACCGGGAAAGTATCTGTGCTACCTGGTTTTGCAAATACCTGGGGGGAGAAGCCGGCAAGGCTTTTTGGGATGAAATGCGGGACCTGTTCAAACTGGTGCAGGAAAAATTGACTGAGCATGCCATCAGGGAACTTGGTCTTTCTGTCATTCCTCCTTTCGGAGAAGATGAACAATTGACTTACGAGGATCTGGAAGAGCTCCCGATGCACCCTGAAGAATACCGGCAACGTTGGCAGCATTGGGAGGGAAGGGAGGAAGAATTTTATACCCGTTGTTATGAAATTATAAATAAGCTGGAGGTGTCCTCCTTCAATCGCTTGCTGGGAGAGGAGTACACCGACCAGTTAAAAGCTACGGAAGAGAAATACCACAATATGATTTTGATCCCTGATCAGCTGCAATTAAATCCGGATTATCCTTTTGAAGAAGTGGTTCCGGGGAGGTACAGGATCTGCCTGAAGTCTTGCATTGACCGGAATGAAACCGTAATCACCTATGCCTTTGATCTTCCTTTCCCGGTAATTGTTGGTTTCAGGGATGGAAAAAGTACGGAACAGGTTTTAAAAAAACTATCACGGGAATATGATATACAACTGGGTAAAGAAGTGATCATTGCCTTGTACCACCATGGTATCCTGATCTCCGGGCCGACAGGGTGACGGAAATAAGGGTTAACCTCAGGCAAAATTTTATGGTTATCTGTTTGGTTTATACCTTGGTTGACAATAGGATCTCTGATTTTAAAAGAAAACTGATTAGATGCCAGGGAAAAAATAATATGTTATATATGATCTGGATGCTGACCTGAATTATCGTTGACGTCTTTTTTTTTAACTAAATTTGACTGACGAAATCAAGAACAACAAGATGAAAACATTAAAGTCGACAATCGCTGCTACGGCAGTTGCCGCCATTACCTGTACCAGTATTGCTGTCCAGGGAAGGGAAGAGGAGCTTCGCTTTGTGCCCAAAAATGTTACCCTGGTTTCTGCTGACTGTTTTGACAGTTTTTTACGGAGCCTGAAAAAAATCAACGCCATTATCTATATTCCGGATTCAAAAATCCACAAGGGCAATGAACTGAATCTGATCAGGGTGCAGCAGAGTACCAAACCGCTGAACCTGGCGAATTATTTCAGGGTTCAGCCTGTGGAAAAAAAGGACGATGAGTGCAATTCCAGTGTGAAAGTGGATTTTGATAACCTGGACATGATTATTTATGTTGAAAAAAGCCGGCTTGCCGATTTGCCTGCTTTAAACCTGCATAAAGTGGAAGGCAAATTTGACAATCTTTTCCCGAAAGTCGAACAGACCGGAAAAACCAAAACTTTTCCGAAAATGGGCGATAAGGTGGTTCTGAAGTTTGAAGGGAAGTTTGCCGAATTTTCACAGGTTGAGTTAAAATGGGATTAATAACTGCAGAAGATTTTCTGGCAGATAAAATGGATTTTACAACCTCTCCGGTTTTAATTGGTTTTCACCCGTTGAAGCAATGACTATCCATAAAATAATAACCATGTAGAAAGCAGCGATTTTTCTGATTGTTCTGTTTATGATCTGTTCCGGCCGGACCTTTTCACAGGACCGGAAAGTTCCTGAAAAGATAACGGTTAAACCGGCCCTCCTGGTCATCGATGTCCAGAAAGCTTATTTGCAAAGCGTTCCCGAACGGGACCAGCAAATGGCGTTTCACTATATCAACGGATTGATCGATCTTTTTCGTTCCCAGGGTTATCCGGTCATCCGGATTTACCACTACAGCAAGGAATACGGACCGGAACA
>CAYWTT010000263.1:0-5835 GCA_964461245.1 uncultured Prolixibacteraceae bacterium
AGAGGATCCTTATGTGGTGATTAAACCATCCAATCCGGGTAATAAGACCGAAACCACAGCCATAAAAGGCATCTGCATTTGTGCAGGCCAGGCCGAAATGTTTACCGACGCCGACTGGCAGGCGATTGGCAGTTCTCCATTGACCGATTTTGTATTAATTCCTAAAGAGGCATCGAATTATGGCGCTACCGAAACGGGGTATAAAACGCAGTTGGCTCCTTTTTTGGTGAACGTGATCAATAAACTGGTGGCAAGTAAAAGCACGGCAAAAATCTGGATCGGAACCCCCGGAATAACATCGAAAAATACACCGGTCGCCAGTACAAGTCTTGAACCGGTATTCAATTTCCTGAGCTATATGCGTGATGAGCTTGGATCAACAATGTGGAGCAACAACATTGCCGGGATTTATATGAATATGGAGGCAGTTTACGGAACAGTTGATTACGGAAACCTTACGTCAAATTCCTGCATTAAGCTGATGAGCGATCTTTCAACGAAAATTCACAATAACCTGAACACCAAATTCCTTTGGATTCCTTACTACGGCTATGGTTCTGATCCGGCTGAAATCATCAAACGCATTGGTTATGTGACTAATAAAAACACTATTTTTGACTTCGTGGTCATTCAGCCCCATTACTACTTCGACGGGAGCATAGAATCAAATATTACCGGTGTAAAGTATTGTGTTTCAAAGCAGGCGGTGAGCTACCGCGATGGAACGGTGGTTGCAGCCAAAGCTTCGAAAACGGTAATTGGTCCCGAAATGGAACTGGACTGGCATGTGGTTCCCACCAACAACTACACCGAATACATGACCCGTTATAACAAATATGTATCTGCTTTTTCCGAATACAAAGGAACCTATCCGATTATTTTTTATTGGGATGGCAATCTTCAGAATGCCCTCTCCGGGCGAATTAATCCATTCTTTAACGGCAAGTAATAATCTCAGTCTGGATAGTTGGTTTTAGGACGGGCCTGTTTCCCGGGGACTGATAAGGCAGGACTATCTGAAAGATGAATAACAGATCAACTTAAAAACAAATAAAAATGAAAACTCGTTTCATACTCGTATTAACCATCCTTTTATCAGCCATGAATATCAATTTGGCCTGCAATGAAGAGACCCAGATTCCCGAGCCAGGGATCGAAATGAAATACCAATCCGACAACCCCATTTCCGACCTGGTGCTCATCTACGATGGAGGTCAGCACCGTAAGCCGTGGACCCTCGACCGGATGCGGCCTTATATCTATCGCGAAAACGCGGGAAAGACCGAGTTCCTGTTCGATGGATTCCTTTTCCTTGAAATATTTGACAATGTGAAAAACATCGAATATTATCCCGGCTACAAGAAAAGTCCGGCGCCCAAGGCCGACTGGCTGTCTCTGCTCGATACCTATTTCAGCGAACAAAATAGTCTGGGCGCCTTGGAAACCATTCTGGAAGAACTGGCCCAAAAAGGCAAAACACCGCTTCGCAAACGGCAGGTGGTCATCAGCATACCCACGCCAGTCAAAGGATTTGCCGGTTGGGGTGAACTCAGCGGCAAAGCTTTGGATTTTAATATAACTGAAGACCAAATTGCGGCTGAAAGATGGTATATCGACGAAGCATTGCAACGCTGGGAAGCCCGAAATTATAAACACATCGAACTGGTTGGTTTTTATTGGGTGGATGAAGATTGTTCCAACTACGAAGAGGCTATGAAACTCACCAAACAATATGTCAGCAAACAGGGAAAGAAATTTTACTGGATTCCTTACTATACAGCCAAAGGGGGCGACCGCTGGAAAGAACTTGGTTTTGATTATGCTTACGAACAGCCCAACTATTTTTTCAATACGACCATCCCATACGTCCGGCTGAATGACGCCTGTGCTTTCGGGGGCAGATACGGACTTGGAATGGAAATGGAATTTGATCACCGGGTTTCCCAGGCTGATTTTAAAATCCGTTTCGACGACTATGTGAAAGCTTTCACCGAAAACAAAGTCTGGAAATTGCGTCCGGTGGCATACTATGAGGGTGGCGGAGTCTGGGGCAGCATGGCAACCAGCACCAACGCCGGGCTGATAGAGATGTACAAAACATTGGGCGATATCATCGTTGAAAGGCAGAAGCTGGCCGATGAACGTGTGAAGAAATAACACAACACTGAGGCAAGAAATAATTTGCAGGTCTTCATATTTTTATCTCTTCTTATTCGTGTCTGCACGAATACGGTTCTGCTCATATTTTCCGGGCCCCGGGACTACTTAATCACAACTTCTTTGAAAGCAGGACAAAAGTTGTCTATTTCATAATCCTGATTTTTGTTGTGAATGGTAATGTGTTGTGAATCGCATAAATTGCCGCCTCCGTAATGTCCGTCAACGGCATAGCTTAACCTTGAGTATCTCGGATTTTCAGTACATTCAATCACCAGTGTGTTCCCTTTCAGGATGGTGGGTTCCTGGCTGATGATATTCTTACCCGAAGCATTCTTAAGCGCAAATCCGTAATTCACCTGCTTCCCGTTAAGATTGTGAAATTTATCTCCGGAGGTATCAAATCTCATTGGAGGTACAGGAACATCATATCTGACATGTAGAATCCATTTGAAATTCTCTTTTCTTATTTTGTATTTCACCGGAGAAAAAAGTTTCAACGGAGTACCGTCAACGATTCTTTTGGCTGCTATTCCCAGTTGAATACCGACCACTGCCCTGTCTTTCGGATGCCAGATATCGAGGTATTCATATTGGTACATGGGGCCTCCCATATACACATTTTTTGCTTCTTTTGCCAATTTCAGCTGGGCGAAACTGGGGCCGCAGCCTTCCACGGGAGCCATTTGATAAGTAATAAAACAAATATCTTTCTTTTGTTTGGTTATTGTTTTGATATCTGTATTCAAATCGGAAAATATCTTTTTTAATTTTTCATAATATTGTTCTTCGGTATCTTTTTCATTTGCTTCTCCCTGAACCCAGAAAAGACAGGCAACTCCAAAGGTTTTATCTGACTTTTTTGCAAATTCCTCAGCTTTTTTTACACTCAGAAGAAGCCGCTGATAGTATTCTGTTCCCTTTGACAGCATCTCAATGGAAACGCCGGAACATCCCGGAGTGGAGAGTAAAAACCGGTTATCATATTCCGACAAGTCTATTCCGTTTTCTTTCTTCAGAAGTTCCATCCACGTAATGGCTATGGCCGCTACGGGAGGCCAATTTTTATTGGCCACTGAGCTTAAAGGAACCGGGCTGTCACCATAAAACCTTGCTATGCTTGCCGAATCGTGTATATCGACTTCTGAAGCCCATTCATTGCAGCCACGTCTGAAAGAGATAATGGGGTCATAGTTGCTGGTTGAATCTGTGGCTCCCCAACCCACAGAAAGACTTTGCCCGTAACATATTAACATATTGATATTGTAATCAAGCAACCTGCAGAACGGTTTTGCTTCCTGTCCGTTGCATAACTGGCTGTAAAAGAGAAGTGCAAGCAAAACACTGGTAATCTTTGTTCTTTTAATCATATGGAAATCTTTTATTACGGATGATCTGACCTGCATGGCAACAGCATTATCACTGGGACCTTTGAGCTCTTTTATTACGCTGATTACTGTTTGTCATTGTTTTGCCGGGTTCCAGGTCATCTCCGGATCCAAAGGATACACCGGGCGTCTCACGTTTTTAAAAGGCAAGTTTCGCATATCCAGGTTGCAAAATCCGGAGGTAAGGGCCATCAGATGAACCGGTGCGATATCCCGTAATTCGGGATACAGATAGCCCAGTTTGACAACCACGATGCTGAAGTCAAGCGGGTTCAGTCCCACTTCCCTGAAATCTTTCACCTCGATAAACGACCGGCGGGCTTTCAGAATCACTGTTTTGACTTTCTCTGTTTCAATCACCACCGCTCCGCGGCTGGTGTTCATCAGGGAATCGGGTGAAATGAACAACACTCTTGCGTGGATTTTAAGTGGTTTTCCGAAGATGTGGTCTTCTTTTCCGCCTAGATTCAGTTCCACATTCTTTCCCACTCCTGCCTCCACACATTTCTTCAGTGCTTCCAGATCAACCACTCCTGCCATTAAAGCATTCTGCACTTTATGCCTGAGCAATGCTTCCAATACCTGCGGGTTGTCGCCCGGTGCTCCTGCGGTGGTATTGTCGCCCGAGTCGGAAATAAACACGGTTTTCCCTTTGTATTCCCCCGATTGTCGGATCATCTCATCAATCGATCCGGAAGGTACGTCAAGTTTCATCTGATCCCGTTTATCCCAGATCTGCTGAGCCAGTCGGACGGCTTCATTCCTGGCTTCCCAGCTGTATTTTTTATCCTTTGCCACCACCACAACACGCATGGCTGAACGGGGCAGGTCGGCCCAGCAATATCCCGCGAAGATGGAAGCATCGAGCAGGCCTTCCTTTTCAGCGACTTCAGGGATCTGGGCATATATGGAATGCAAGGGTTCCACTTCGGTTATGCTTTTTTCTCCGGGTACCAGGATGGGGATTTCCACCCATTCGATATGGGGTTTCCAGCCGTATTTCAGGGCATCGGTCAGCATCTGCGCCGCCCTTGCCTTGGTTTCGGCTCCGTCTCTGTGAGGTGCTGTGCGGAATGCCGTCATTATATCTATGTTTTTCACGAAATCAGGAGAAGGATTTCCGTGGAGATCAAAGCTCCCGCTGATGAGCAAATCTCTCCCTACCAGTTTCCGGATATCCTTAATCAGCGTTACCTGGGCATCGGGATAACCTTGCACGCTCAGGGCGCCGTGCATATCCATGTATATACCGTCCAGTTTGCCGGCTTTTTTAATTTCTTCCAGGATTTCATTTTTGAATTTTTCAAAGGCAGCCTTGTCTACCACCCCTCCCGGCCATGCATAGGCATGCAAAGTGGGAATGAGTTCTATACCGGCTTTTCTGAATATGTCGGCCCAGGGCTGATCCTTCAGGACATTGGCTCCCTGCGTTACCTGAAAGTCGGATTCCCGGGTTATCAGCGTGGAAAAAGTATTGGATTCGTGTCTGATCCCCAAAGTTAATACTCTTTTGGGTCCGGTTTTGGCGGCGAATGCCGGAAAGAGGAATAATCCCCACAGGAGAAATAAGAAGAATCGTTCCATAATGGATAATTTATAGTTTCAGACTCAAGATTTTTTTATGATTCAGCAAAAAAGGAGGAACGATAGCCGGAATATTCGACAAAGGCAGGATTTCTGAAGGCAGGTTAAATCCCAATACCTCTGTCATAAAGTGGCGTCGTGTCATGCATCGGTGATATACATCAGGGAACTGCGCTTTAAGACTGTTTTGCAGTGCGTTGTCGGCGATGATAAGACCTTCTTCCATCCTGGAGGAAAAATATTTTTTGGAGCGGGGGATGATATCAACCTGCATATACATTCCCGATCTGATTTCATCGTCTGAATCTTTATAAATCGGGGAACTTATCCATTCATCGTAATGCGCCAGATGCCCGGGATTCAGATAAACTGCAAACTTTTCGAAGGGAAGGCAGCTATCGATGATATGTTGAAGTACCTTTCCTTTGGTGCCGATTTTCAGATTTTCGTACCATAGGGCACAGGCATAAAAATAAGGAGCTGCAAATTGTTCCAGGTACTCTTTGGCCTGACCGGGCAATTCCTCTTTGCCGGAGACAACCCAGCCGGCGCGGCATATGTTGCTCCCCCAATAGGCAATACTGGTAGAGCAGGGTTCTCCTTTTTTGATCAGGGATCCCACGGGACCTGACAAACCCACCTGCTGATTGCCTGAACTTTTCATTCCTATATGGCAACTCAGCGGAAAACCTGTATACTGATATTC
>CAYWTT010000264.1:0-5831 GCA_964461245.1 uncultured Prolixibacteraceae bacterium
GTTTCATCGATCTAATTTTTATGATTTGTATTTAAAATTTCAGTTGAAATTTTGTCGAATTTGAATATTCCTTCGTTGATTTTACTTCCTCTTCCGGCAACGAAGCTGACTGCTTTCAGTTGGGTTGTTTGTTTCAGAATTACCGGCTTCGTGTAAGGCAAGGAAGAGGTGGTTGGAACACTTCCGTCGATCGTGTAAAATATGCCGGCATCCGGATGATCTGTCCGCATAGAAACTTCAACCGAGTCTTTGAAAGATCCTTCAGAAGGCATCACAAGCGGCATTGGCGAATATTGCCCATCCGATTTCGGCTCAAAAGCGGCATGTATAAATTTGCCCACGCATTCATCGGGCATGGCAACTCCCAGTAATCCGGCCACCGTCGGGGCAATATCGGCAATCATATTAGTGTGTTCAATAAATTTTCCTTTAGTGACTTTTCCTCCATAAAGCAAAATCGGGATTTCCATTTCATCCGGGGTATCACCGCCATGGCCTTTATGGATTCCCCCATGATCGGCAGTAACAATCAAAACTGTTTCACCTAGCATCTTTTTGGATTTCAGACGGTCAACCAGGCAGCCAATAATAGAGTCGTACTTGGTAATGCAATCATAATATTCTTGCGATTCGTAGCCGGAGGCATGGCCGACATGATCAGGCTCATCCACCGCAACAAACAAAAATTCAGGTTTATCCGCAAAAAACGATTCAATCCCTTTATTGAGAAGTTGTACTCCATTTTTTATCCGTTCCACTTTATCCGGAACAGTCAAATCAAACATTCGAGCCAATCCTCCCCATTCATAAAACAGAAATACTTTTTTCTCAGGCTTTTGAGTTTTTATCAGGTCAAAAACAGACGGGAAAAATCCGGCCTTGTTTTTCAGGATCGGCTCAATCTGGTGTTTTTGGGGTTCCCAACCATTCGAAGTAACCCCGTGCTGGTTTGGAATTGCCCCGCTAAGCATGGTCATCCAGTTTTGACTGCTCGACGATTCAAGGATGCATCTGGTATTGACAGATAACGTCCCATTTTGAGCCATCTCATTCATTCTTGGAGTCGCGGCCTTCTGAAATCCAAAGCTGCCAACCCCATCAAGGCCTATCAGAATAACATGTTTGGAATGGGGAATCTGATTTTTTCCAGTGCAGGGAAAGACCATGAGAATTCCCAGAATAGCAAAAAGATATATTTTCTTCATCAGTTAAGTTTTTTAAAAGTGAATTTCTGTATTTATCATTGGATACCAGGCTCTTTACTCAAAGAACAGGGGTTTCTGAATTTTATTTAATGAGAGAGATTAATTGTTTCCCTAATTCTGAATTTTCCATAATCCCTGTAAATTTTTCGGCTCCAGGGCCATATGCAAATACCGGAACCATTACCCCCGTGTGGCTGCTGGTTGCAAAACTGCAGGTAACTTCTCCATCTTTCATGTTTCCATTAAGTATTGAAAGCCCCCCGCATTCATGATCAGCAGTAACAACGACCAGTGTTTTCCCGTCTTTGGAGGCAAAATCAAGAGCCCGGCCAATGGCCTTGTCGAAGTCGAGCATTTCTTCAACCAGATAGGTCGTATTATTTGAGTGCCCGCCAAAATCAATCTGGGAACCTTCGACCATCATGAAGAAACCATCTTTATCCCGTCTCAGAATGTTGATGGCGGTTTCAACTGCCACGGGGAGCATGTCTTTCCGTTCCCTGGCCCGTCCTACATGGTCCTGGGCAACCAGCCCTGCTAACTTTCCACATTTTACCTTCGCAACATCATCCATAGTCTGTTCAACAGAGTAACCTTTTTGCTTCAACTCTTCGAGCAGATTCCTCCCATCCCGGCGTCCGGTAAAATGCTTGATTCCACCACCTATATAAACATCAATTTGGGCATCCACAAAATCTGCAGCAATTTCTGCATACGCGCCCCGGTCTTTATGATGTGCCATAAAAACAGCCGGAGTAGCATGATTCATTCTAGATGTTACCACCAGGCCGGTTGCCATTTCCTTTTCCTGCGCATATTCAAGGGCTGTTTTAATCGGATTCCCCAGGGTATCCACACTGATTGCTGCGTTGCTGGTTTTTTGTCCTGTGGCAAGAGCAGTACCTCCTGCGGCCGAATCAGTAGTATAACCGCTGGCCGAATACGTTTTTGAAAAGCCAACGGATTTCATGTTTTCAATAAAAAGATGCCCCATATTTGCGGTGATTCCTGCATAAACCTGGGTTACCCCCATGCCATCGCCAATCATCAGAATGATGTTTTCAGGCTTCTTCGATTTAAATTTTTGAGTATAGGTTTTTACCTCGTGTGAAGACTTGGCAATATAGGTTTTATTTTCATCAATTTCCTTTTTGACGTTTTCCTGCGCTTTTACAGCAGTCCCCATGAAAAGGAATGCCGCAACAAAAAGTATAATATGCTTCATTCTAAGTTTTAACTATGAATCACTTGTATTACAATTGATTTTATCTAATCCGGAGGAGTAATCATTTGGTGGTGTATGCAATTTTTATGATAAGTCGCATTAAATGGGCATATCCGGCAATTTCCACCCTTCACGGTAATTGTGTTTGATTAATTCTTCGGCAAATTGTTGGGCACACACCGGTTTGGTGTCTTTGTTGTTCCATCTCGGATCTCCATTGGTAACGGTAAACTCATTTTTTAGCCTGAAACTCAATTTTTCATCTGTCCCAATGTTGGTAAACCGCATATTTTCGCCATCCCACAGAAGTTCTTTTTTAAGCTCCTGAAGCCGGACTGCCAGTACGCCCATCACTACCATTTCGTTGAAGGGACCTGCCTGACTAAAATCGGAGGTTGTTTTCACCCTGTTTTCAGGGGATTCCTTACAGGCACGGATCCAATCCTGTTCATGGCTTACGTTTATTTCACGACGCTTTTGGGGCGCTTTGGGTATTCTTCCTGATGTCAACCAGGGCTCCCCTCCATGACTCTTGCATATCAAGGTGTCTTTTGTTCCATAAAAAATGGTACAATTACTTATATCTTTACCATCTGCTCCGGCAGGGCGCGGCGGTGTAAATCCTCCGTCGTACCAGGTTACCGTTACCTCCGGCAATTTTAACTTGTCCTTCACTCCACGCTCAGGAAATGTATATATTACCTTTTCGGCAGTCGGACAGCAATCAGACATTACAACAGTTGAAGTACCCTGTACCTTGGTCGGATACTTAAGTTGTAGTCCTTCGAAAGCGACATGCAGGATATGGCAGGCCATATCACCCAGCGCCCCTGTTCCAAAATCCCACCAACCGCGCCAGTTCCAGGGATGGTATATATTGTTGTATGGTCTTGTAGGTGCAGGACCAATAAATAAATCCCAGTCCAGTGTTTCCGGAATCATATCTTCCCTTTCCGGGCGGTTTAATCCCTGGGGCCAAATCGGACGGTCACTGCTCGCATCGACACGGGTTACTTCACCAATTTCACCGTTCCAGAGCCACTCCAGGGTCCGGTTGGTCCCTGATCCGGAAGCTCCCTGATTTCCCATTTGGGTGGCTACTTTGTACTTTTCAGCCAGTTTAGTTAACAGTCTGGATTCATATACACTGTGCGTCAATGGCTTTTGAACATAAACATGTTTACCCATAACCATGGCATCGGCAGCGATGATGGCGTGCGTATGATCGGCTGTGGCAACCAGCACGGCATCGATACTCTTCCCCATCTCATCATACATCCTGCGGTAATCCTTGTAACGTTTGGCATTGGGGTAACTGTTAAATGAATTGGCACCATATTTCCAGTCCACATCGCAAAAAGCCACCATGTTTTCTGTCGCCATTGCTTCAATATTACTGCGCCCCATACCTCCAATACCAATTGCTGCAATATTTAACTTGTCACTTGGGGAGACGCGTTCTGAATTTCCGGTAGCTTTACCCATAACCACACCTGGGACAATCGTTATTCCTGTTAATCCTAATGCACTTCTCTTCAGGAATGTTCGTCTTGAATTATTATTCGACATTTCAGTACTTTTTAATCAATTTTTTCTTTTTTATCTCGTTTATTTCTATCCGAATCGCCATAAAAGAATCAGCTCATAATAACATAATGTGTTATGAACTAAAACATAATGAACCCCTTCACCAGAAACTGTACACAAATCCATTTCGATATTTGAGTACATTCTGTTGCATTCAAATCCAAGATAGATAACCTCCATCCTGGGAATAGGCTAATACATCAAAGGGTAAAATCAGGAGAGAAGGTTAAAAATCTTCTCTCCTGTAATTGATTCTATTTGTAGCGTTTTGTGTCCCACCAGACACGAACATGCTCGCCATCTCCCTGTCCCTGGTTCAGGGAAGGATCGAGTGCATTGGTATTGCCTTGTTTTTCTGCATCCGTGTAAGGAAGTTTCTTGAGAAACTCTCCTTGTTTTACATTATCTATATCCACATGTGCCGGTGGAATCAGAACCGGATATCCGGTACGCCGGAATTCGATCCATGCTTCCTGCCCGTTAGGATAAAGGGCAAGCCATTTTTGTGTGATAATTTTCTTGAGGTTGGTTTCGAAACTGTCTCCCGGGTTGTACTTCACATTTCCCCCACTGATATAGGCTTCATCATTGGCTGTTGAATATTTGGTTGCACTTACTCCATTTCTGAATTCTGCAAAGGAAGCCCTGATGCCGTTTTCATAGTTGGTTTTAGCATCCCCTGCGCCGGCCCAGCCTCTTAATGCTGCTTCCGCTTTCAGGAAGCAAAGTTCAGCATAATTGAATACCACACGCGGCTTGTTGGAAACGCCCAATTCTGCAGAGGGATCATTCGGAATTTTATCTCCCGGTTTGTAATCATTCCAATTCGTTCCCCAATAATATCCCCAAGGTTGGGAGGTATTGTCCTTTGAATATTCTCCATCCAGTTCCGAGGCAAGCAGTCCGTTTGGCATTCCACGGAAAGGTTCAGTTGACTTTTTGGTTAAGTAATCATGTGTTTTAGCAAACCAAAGGGTAAGCCGCGGATCCACCACAGAACTTTCGTTTTTCAGGGTATTCATCATAAAAGCACTGGCGGTAACATCGCCCCATAGACTGATATAATACAAAGGATGTCCCTGATCATCTGTCCCCAGGTTAACCGTATAAGAAGCATTATCGGCATTGCTCTCAAATGAAATATCCGCCAGGGCCAGTTCTCCTTCGGTTTTTGCCTTCACTGGATCAATAAACGAGATTCGGAGTGCAAGTCGCAGGCGTTCAGCATTTGCCAGTTTTATCCACTTTTTTTCATCTCCGAAATACATGATATCCTGCAGTTCTGTAAACTTCGTTTGTTTTGTGTTCGAACGAAGTTTGGCAACCACATCTTTTAATTCTTCAAAAAGGGTATAATAGATCTCTTTCTGTGCATCGAAATGGGGTTCCATAATACCTTGTCCTGCTTCGGAATAGGGTACGTCACCAAACAAATCGGTCGTTTTCTGTGCTCCTATTGCGTCAATGATCCGGAAGATTTGATACATATTACTATACTCAGGATGTTCATCAAGAAAGTTGAAAACATTCCAGCGGCGTGTAACCCCATATTTATAGTATGGACTCCAAAGTCCGGCTTCAATCCAATCTGTCCGGGTTAAATACCGGTCAGTAGTAAACGAAATATTTGCATTCCCATAATATTGAGCGAATAAGTCGGTATGCAACTGATCACCTAATTCATAAGAATAAGTACTGCAGCTAAACAATCCATTTTGAATGGATTTAAACAATAAGTATCCAGGATTTACATTAATCATTATGAATTTACTTGTATTTAATTCTTAAAAATCATTTGTAAACTCAATAAACAT
>CAYWTT010000265.1:0-5809 GCA_964461245.1 uncultured Prolixibacteraceae bacterium
AATGCTGAAACAAATACCTATGCTGAAGGCACACAAACTGCACAGGCTCTGGCCCTGTATTTAGGGTTGCCGCCCGAAGGGAAGGAAAAACAGGTGGCCGAAAAACTGCATGAGTTGGTTGCCTGCAACAATTACTTCCTCGATTTTGGGGTGATCGGCAGCAAAACAGTACTTCGTATGCTGACAAAATACGGTTATGTGGAAGATGCCATGAAAATGGCTGCCAAAACTGAAGGCCCTTCATGGGGATACTGGGTTGATAAATTGGGTTATACTACCCTGGCAGAAGAATGGATTACAGATCCGGTTGGAAACGGTTCATCCCTGAACCATGTTTTCTTGGGAGATATTTCAGCATGGATGGTCAACCAATTGGCAGGAATCAATTACGATCCGCAAAATCCCGGGTTTACCCATGTTCTGATTACTCCGCATTTTGTGAGCGATTTATCATGGGTAAAAGGGCAATACTGGTCAGTGAAAGGATTAATCAGCAGCGAATGGAAAAGAGATAACGGGAAAATAGTCCTGAAGGTTTCGATCCCAGAAGGATGTACTGCCTCTATCATTACGGACATCGGGCAAAAAACGGAAGTAGGTTCAGGCTCTCATCAACTGGAGTTTTAAATCAGTTCTGCCGTAAAAAAATCAAACTTAAATGAAATATACTGCATTCCTGCTTTTACTGCCAGTTGCTTTACTCTTGTCGTGTACCCGGCAGGACGACAAAAATTTAATGAAACTCTGGTACGACAAACCGGCCGGAATTTGGGAAGAGGCCCTGCCAATTGGCAATGGCCGGTTAGGCGCTATGATTTTTGGCACACCTTCTACTGAGCATCTGCAGTTGAACGAAGAAACAGTATGGGCAGGGGAACCCGGCAATAATATTCCCGGTGGATTCAGGGAAATTTTGTCTGAAGTCAGGAGCCTGATATTTGAAGGTAAATACAAAGAAGCCCAGGACCTGGTTATGTCTCGGATACCGAGAAATGCCCCGGATACCACTAATTACGGGATGCCTTACCAGACCGTAGGCGACCTGTGGATTGATTTCCCTAACCAGGGAGAAATTAAAGAATATTACCGGGATCTTGATATTGCCAACGCAATCAGCTCGGTTTGCTACGAGGCTGATGGCGTAAAGTACAAACGTGAATATTTCGCTACGGTCGTCGATCAGGTTATTGCCATCCGGCTAACAGCAAATAAAAAAGGGAAAATCAATTTTACTTTGAGGGCAAGCAGTCCACATACGGTAACAAAAGTGAAAGTGGACGGGAATACGCTTGTTCTTTCAGGAAAAAGCGAGCCGAAAGAAAACAAAAAAGGGAAAGTAGAATTCAATGCACGTTTCCTTCCGGAGGTTGATGGAGGACAGGTCGAAAAAACAGACTCAACCCTGACGGTTAGAAATGCCGATGCAGCGACTGTTTATATTTCTATTGGCACCAATTTTAGGAATTATAAAGATATCAGCGGAAATGCCAGTGAAATGGCCGGAAATTATTTGAAAGGGGTAATTGCCAAATCGTACAACACAATCAGGGAGGCTCATATTCACCACTACCGTAATTATTTTGACCGTGTGCATCTGGATTTAGGGGTAACTGATTCTGTCAGAAAGACAACCGACCAACGTATCTCTTGTTTTAAATCGGGAAACGATCCCCAGCTGGTTTCCCTGTATTTCCAGTTTGGCCGGTATTTATTGATTTCGTGCTCTCAACCAGGCAACCAGCCTGCCAACCTGCAGGGAATATGGAATGACCAGCTGTTCCCATCATGGGATAGTAAATACACCGTCAATATCAATATCGAAATGATTTATTGGCCTGCAGAGGCAACCAGTCTGCCGGAATTGTCGGAGCCATTGTTTTCGATGTTAAAGGATTTGTCGGAAACAGGGAAGGTAGCAGCTAAGGAAATGTACGGCGCCCGGGGCTGGGTGATACACCATAATACGGATATCTGGAGATTTTCAGGTCCGATTGACGGTGCTTATTATGAACCTTGGCCGATGGGCGGAGCCTGGTTAAGTCAACACCTCTGGCAACATTACCTTTTTTCAGGCGATAGAAATTTCCTGGAGAGCGCTTACCCGATCCTGAAAGGGATTGCTACCTATTATACCGATGTGCTTCAACCCGAGCCAGTTCATCAATGGTTGGTCGTTTGCCCCTGTATGTCGCCTGAAAATGCCCACCACAAGGGAGTGACGATGGCTGCCGGGAACACAATGGACAACCAGTTGGTTTTTGATGTTTTTTCAAACCTGATATCCGCTTCCACAATACTGGGCAGAGACGCTGCATTTGCCGATACCGTAAAAATGAAACTGAATTACCTGCCTCCGATGCAGGTTGGCCAATACGGACAGCTGCAGGAATGGCTTCAGGATTGGGACCGGGCCGACGACCATCACCGCCATATGTCACACCTGTACGGGCTATTCCCAGGTAACCAGATTTCTCCATTTTCACACCCCGAACTCTCCGAAGCAGCTAAAAATTCGTTGATCTGCAGAGGAGATAAATCTACCGGATGGTCGATGGGATGGAAAGTAAATCTGTGGGCCCGGCTACTGGATGGCAACCATGCCTTCAAATTAATCAAAGACCAGCTCACACCTGTTTCTGAAGCAGTGAAACAACAAAGCGGAGGCACTTACCCCAACCTGTTCGATGCCCACCCGCCTTTCCAGATTGATGGAAATATGGGGTGCACTTCGGGAATTGCCGAAATGCTGCTTCAAAGTCATGACGGGGCAATCTACCCGCTGCCCGCCCTCCCGGATGTTTGGCCGAAAGGGAAAGTTACCGGATTACGGGCAAGAGGAGGTTTTGAAATCGATATGTCGTGGGAAAATGGCAAATTGGCCGAATTAACGATCCGCTCCTCAATCGGAGGAAATTGCAGGTTGCGCCTTGCCGGCGAAATGAAAGGCAATGTCAAACTAACTTCTATATCCGAGGAGGCAGCGAATCCAAACCCGTTTTATCAAAAAGCAGATATTAAAACTCCGTTGATAAAAGAAGGCGTCAAGTTGGGAAATGTAAACCTTCCTGTGACTAGACTCTTTGATTTTGATACCCAAGGAGGAGGTATTTACCATTTTTCTGCAAAATAAACATATCCGGAACTCTGATTTAAACGATAATATAAACACTATTAAACGAATGAAAAACCGAAAATGGAACTTTTTTCTAACAGTTCTTGGGATAATAACTTGTTCCGCCTGTTCAATAAAACACCCTCCGGTCGATGCGGATGGCAGGCCACTTATTGTAAAAACAGGAACTATTGACCGCGACCTGGCAGAGGTGACCACTGTCGTGTTAAAAAACGAACTCTACCGGTTCGAATATGTCAACCCGGGTTACTGGGACAATCATACCGGCGACTCTTTTTTCCGCTTTGTCGAACATGAAACAGGCAAACCCACAAAGGCCTTTGCTGAAGGATTCCACCTGGGCAGCGCATTGGTATACCACGATACCGCATATGTAACTTGTGTTGACCATTGGGAAAGTGAACGAATTTTTATCTTCAGGTCTGCTGACCTGGAAAACTGGGAACAATGGATGGCTTTCGAGCTTCCGGGATACGGCATTTTTAATACGTCGCTTATCCATGATGACAATAAATTCGTCTTAATGTTCGAAATTGGCAAGCCGGAAGAAGAGGCAGGCGTACCTTTTACTGCTCATTTTGCAACTTCAACTGACCTGAAAAAATGGGAAGTATTGTCGCCGGACCATAACTATTCCAAAGACCGTTATACCGCTCCGCATTGTTTGCGGTACCTCGACGGATATTATTACAATTTCTACTTAGAAGAATACAATGGATATGAAACAAGGGTTGTCCGCTCCAAAGACCTGATTACCTGGGAACCCAGCCCGTTAAATCCTGTCCTGAAAGCTTCGGATAAAGACAGGAAGATTGCCAATCATCAGGTCCCCGCTGAAATTTTCAAATCGATTGCCGGGGCTGAGAACTGCAACAACTCCGACATCGATTTCTGCGAGTTTAACGGGAAATTATGGATCACATATGCATGGGGGAATCAACGGGGAATTGTCTACCTGGCTGAAGCTTATTATGAAGGGACATTGGAACAGTTCCTTAAAGGTTGGTTCCCGGAAAAATAAACTAATACAATAAAATATGGTCAGAAAAGCAGGTATTTCAGTGATTTTACTATTAATTGGAGGAATCCATTTTTTAGCCATTGCCCAGGCAAAAAACACGATTAGAATCTATCCCCACTTAATGAATCCCCGTGAATATGCCGACGATGCAAGACGTTGGATTAAATCTCCTGACCGGCAGGTTTTTGAGGGAAGAACTCAATTCATCGCGCTGCGGTCACTCGACGGGGATTATAAAAAATCATTCGATATTTATACTAAAAAAGAGCAATTGGGTAAAGTGATCTGGCCTCATTACAACATGCTTTACCGCAACGATCTTGAAGAGGTCGCAAAGGAAATCAAACAGCGCGGGCTGTACCTGTTCGATATCTGGGGATATGTTCCCGGATCGGGCCCTGGCGGAGTCTGGAAAGCTTTTCAGGTACCTGCAAATTCGCTTGAAATATTTCAAAACGTATTGGGCGACCGATGGCTGGGCATGGACAATGGGGAACAGGATGGCAGATATATCGGGGGATATTCCGAACAAATGCTGTCTTCCACTTACGGCCGGGAAGAACAATACCTCAATTTTCAAAACCATTTTCAGGGATTAACCGATCGGCTTGGGAACAAAATGTCGGCCCTGGTTTCATTGAATTATGGCCATTACTTTCTGAAAGAGGGCAACTACTGCTTACTTGGAGCAGAAACAGCACAGGGATTGCCCAACGCTCAGATATATTATGCTTTTATCAGAGGAGCCGGCAAACAGTACGGAGTGCCCTGGTTTGGCAATGCTTCTGTATGGAACCGTTGGGGATGGAAGAATTATGAAGGCATAACCAGCGACAATGGCGGAAATGAGAAGGGAACAAGTTTGAGCCTGCTTAAGCGATTATTGTACAGCCATATTTTATACAACAGTGTTGCCGTCGGATTTGAATCCTCTTTCTTCGACAAGGCAGGGAAACTGAGCCCGATTGGTAAAATTCAGCAATCGGCCAATTTCTGGGTGGAAAAAAACGGCGATCCGGGGATTTTGTACACTCCGGTGGCTATTATGACCGATTTTTTTGCCGGATGGACATTCCCCCGTCATCTTTATACTTCCAAAACGTATCGGGTATGGGGCAATCTTCCTTACGGAGAGGGTGATTACTTAATGGACGGTATTTTGGACCTTCTTTATCCCGGCTATCAGGATGCTTCCTATTATCACAATGAGAAGGGTTTTATAACCGCTACTCCCTTCGGCGATATTGCCGATTGCCTGTTAAGCGATGCCCCTCTCTGGTTACTTCTGCAATATCCGGTTTTAATCGTAGGGGGTGAATTAAAGGGGGGAGAAGAGATAAAAGAAAAACTGGAAAAGTATGTCCGGGCAGGCGGACATCTGGTGCTCACCTCAGGGAACCTTGAACGTCTTCCCGACGGGATATTTGACTGGGGAAAAGCAAGCTCAATAATAACTATTCAAAAAGGATCAAATGTCTCCTGTTTAAGTAAAAAGATCATTGAACCGGAGGAACTTCAGGCAGCAGTGCTATCGGTACCTGCCCAAACTGAAATAATTGCCAGCTGTGGAGACAAACCACTGGTTTTTCGGAAAAGATATGGGAAAGGCATTTTCACGCTTTTTGCTTCGACATACGGTATCAATCATAATTTAC
>CAYWTT010000266.1:0-5805 GCA_964461245.1 uncultured Prolixibacteraceae bacterium
TCAAGTCCATCGATTCCGCTGATGGCATTTTTTATCCTCGCTTTATTTTGCCTCATTTTGGATAACAGTCCGTCTAATCTTTCAAGCTGTACCCTTAAAATGGCACCCGAAATTTCGTTCATCCTGTAATTTACCCCAGGGAAAAGCTCGCCGTTATACCGGGCTTTGGCAAACCTTTTTTCAGGTCCGCCCGGACGCCAGCATGCAGCCGTGTCGTGGTACGACATGGCCCTTTCGTAAAGCATCATGTCATTGGTTGTAACTGCACCCCCTTCGCCTGCAGTGATAATTTTATGGTATTGAAAGCTAAAAGCACCCATATCGCCAAAACCGCCCAGTCGTTTCCCCTTAAAACTTCCTCCCGTTGACTGCGCTACATCTTCAAGGACTTTAATATTGTGCTTGTTTGCAATTGCCAGAATTTTATCCATATTACAGGGGACGCCTCTCATATGTACGGTAATAATTGCTTTTGTCCGGGATGTAATTTTCTTTTCCACATCATCCGGATCTAAGGTCAGGCTGTCGTCCACTTCGGCAATCACAGGCACGGCTTTAGCCGCAACGATTGCTGCGCAGGATGCAAAAAAAGTATAACCCGGGACAATAACTTCATCGCCGGGGCCCACACCCAGCGCAACCAATGAACAAATCAATGCCGAAGTACATGAATTGGTCGCCAGTGTATGCTGAACACCGATTTTCGATGAAAATTCCTCCTCAAAAAGTTTCACCTTCGACTCGACATCTGCAGGACCATAATACCGGAACAGGTATTTATCGTCTAAAACCTGCATCACGGCTTTCTTTTCTTCCTCGCCAATTTCCAACCCTCCGGGGTACATTGGAATATTCGGAGTCGTTTTTGCTTTGCTCCCTCCGTCAATTGCTAATTTGCTTACCTTATTTTCCATCGTTTTCGATATTTGATTTGTTGTTTGTTTCATTTGTAATTTTTACTAAAAAGACAGCTTGCGGAATCATCAGACACTCACGCTGACAAAGCTATATTTACAGATTAGATTTAAAGATTTTTGTTAATATTGTACAAGTTTGGGGTAATCATGTTTATGATATAGGGTTTTGTTTTATGGGTTAATCTATTGATACTATGGAAATAAGCGAAGAAAAACTTACATCGAAGGAAAATATTACTTTCATCACAAGGCATTACAGACAGGACAATTTTACATCTCCAAGACATTTCCATCTGGAATATGAAATTGCCTATATCGAAGAAAGTAATGGCAAATTATACGTGGGGAATAATATTGTCGATTTTGAACCCGGAAACCTTTTTATTTTTGCCCCAAAGCTGGTGCATTGTTTTAAGAACAATAAAAATCCGAACAGCAAAAGCAAAACGGCTAAAGCGACAATTATATTATTTAAAAAAGAATTCCTTGGAATTTCATTCCTTGAAAGGAAAGAAGCTGTTCTGTTAAATAAACTGCTCGCAAACTCAGAAGCTGGAATACAAATATTTAAACCATCGCCCGAGGTTATTACTTTAATAAAAAAACTGTCATTCAATAACGGGCTGAAAAGTGTACTTGACTTGCTTTCTATTCTGGACTATTTGTCGAAGTGTACCGATTATAAGTTGTTATCGGCAAAATGGGTGAAAAAATATTATTATAAACTGAAGGACGGACTGGTCAGTAAAATTCTTGATTATGTAGAAGTCAATTTCTCAAAAGAAAAAATTTTTAACGATGCAGTTGAAATGTCGGGGATGAGTGATGCCTCCTTTTCGAGGTATTTCAAACATAAAACTGAAAAAACATTTACCCGGTATGTAAATGAACTAAGAATTGCTTATGCCCAAAAATTACTGATCAACACCGACTTAAGGATTAACGAAATTTGTACTCAGTGCGGCTTTAACAACCTGACTTACTTTAACCGCACTTTTAAAAGTCTCAACAACCTTACCCCGGGGCATTTCCGGGATTTGTATTCATTGGCAAACGAATGAATTATATTCGTTTGCGGCTCTATCGTCTATTGAATAATATTGCCAAAATAATACACTCTGTTAACATAGTTTGAATAACAGAGGACCCGGATTTATCTTCGCTACCTGTTGAGATACAATAAATCTAATCATTCAAATAAAGTTTACTATGGCTGGAATATTCAAGTTTACATTTGGCCCCTGGAACATCCATGAAGGCGCCGATCCCTTTGGACCTGCAGTGCGGAAATCGAAAAGCTTCCGTGAAAAGCTGGACTTATACAAAAAACTAGGTTTCGATGGAGTTCAATTCCATGATGACGATGCGGTTCCGGACCTGAATGATCTGACTCCGCAACAAATTATCGGAAAGGCAACTGAAGTCAGAAAAGCTTTGGAAGATCATGGCCTGACTGCCGAATTTGTAGCTCCCAGGTTATGGGAAGACGAACGGACCATCGATGGCGGATATACATCGAATGACCCAAAAAGCAGGAATTACGCCATTGAACGCAGCAAACGGTCCATCGATATTGCCAATGCACTCGGTACCGATTTGATCGTATTGTGGTTGGCAAGGGAAGGGACTTACATCCGCGAATCGAAAGACAGCAAAGTAGCCACGGAAAGACTTGTGCAGGCAATTGACCAGATGTTGGCCTACGATCCTAAAGCCAGGATTTGCATCGAACCCAAACCGAACGAACCGATGGATCAGGCTTATATCCCCACAACAGGTCATGCACTCGCTTTGGGTTTGTTATGCTCCGACTCAAAACGGGTTGGTGTAAATATCGAAAGTGCTCACGCCATCCTTGCTGGACTTGATCCTTCTGATGAAATGGGTTATGCATTGGCTTTTAATAAACTCTGGACAGTTCATCTGAACGACCAGAACGGTTTAAAATTTGATCAAGACAAATCTTTTGGTTCTGTCGATATCCGCAGGGCTTTTAACCAGGTCCGTATCCTCGACAAACACAATTACGGGCAGGATGGCCAATGGGTTGGCCTCGATGTAAAAGCCATGCGCACCCAGAAACTTGAAGTTTCGACCAAACACTTGTCAAACAGCCGTACCGTATTCCTGCGCCTTTTGGAAATATCGAGGAGCATCGATGAAAATGCAATGGCAAAAATGATTGACGACAGAGATTACGAAGAACTCGATTTGTACATTATTAAACATCTTATAGGATAATTGCTGCAATGACCATACACAAGGTTGGCGTCATCGGGACAGGCTATATCGGGATGGTTCATCTCGAAATGCTGAAGAGGCTTGGCAATGTTAAAGTTGTTGCCATTGCTGAGGCGGATAAAAATCATGCTGATGAAGTCGGAAGGAGATTCGGGATTGGGAAAGTGTATTACAATCCCGAGGATTTAATCAAAGATCCCGAAATAGAGGTTGTCCATAACTGCACGCCCAACCAATTTCATTTTGAGCTGAATAAACTCGCCATTCTTGAAGGCAAAGAAATTCTTTCCGAGAAACCTTTATCGCTGAGTTCTGCAGAATCAGCTGTTTTGCAGGATTTAGCCGATAAGAACAACACGGTAACTGCTGTCAATTTCTGCTACAGGTATTACCCCGTCGTGCAGGAAGCTGCGGCCAGGATAGCAAACGGAAGTGCAGGTGAAATTCGCGCCTTGATGGGCCATTTTTTACAGGACTGGCTGTTTCACGATACTGATTTTTCATGGCGGTTAGACCCGGAGTATTCAGGGAAAGCGAATGTGATCGCCGACCTTGGAAGCCACTGGTGCGATTTGGTACATTTTATTACCGGGAAGAAAATCGTCGAAGTGATGGCAGAATTACATACCTGCATTCCTCAACGGAAAAAGCCGTTGAAAGCCGCGCAAACATTCGGAGTTGCCGGAGACGATCAGGAATTCGAACTTGTAGATGTCGCGCTCGACGAATATGCTTCCCTGTTTGTCAAACTCGACAATGGTGCCAGGGGCAATTTTACTGCATGTCAGGTTGCCGCCGGGCATAAAGTCGATTTGGAACTGAAAATTTTCGGTTCCAAAAATTCGATCGAATGGAGCCATAAAAAACCGAATGAAATTTTGACCGGCAACAGAGATAAAGGAAACGAAATCTTCTACGAATCGGCACAATTGCAAACGGAAGAAACACGGAAATATGCGGCTCTGCCAACCGGGCACCCCATGGGGTTCCACGATGCAGTATTCAATTTATTCCGCGATTTTTACCTGGCAATAGAGGCTAAAAAGAATAATAAAATACCCGGCAAGATACCTGGATTTAAGGAGGCCCACCAAATAATGTGCGTGGTCGATGCTGCCATTGAGTCGAATAATTCGGGCAGATGGGAAAAAGTAAAGTACTGACCTTGCCTGGTGTTTTTAATTAGAGTAGTTTAATCTTTTCGAATAAAATACTTCATAGTTGGTCTGGAATTTTTGTAAATAGCACCGTAATTAAAAAGGCTGCTGTTTACAAATTTCCGAACATGAAAGAAAAGGATGGTTCGGACTGCATAGTGAAAGCAAGAAACGACTAACATCCTGATCATTGGAATATTATCTTGTTTGTTGTGTTTCATGAGCTTCCGGATTTCCTGGGTTTCATTAGCAAGACAATAATATTACCCTTTAGGAAATATAAATCAACGATCCACTCCATCGGGTGCATAATCTTCATAAACAACCAGTCTGAATACTTCCGGGTTGAATCCCTATGACTTGTTTCCTGACAGTCTGACTAATGGATCGCTGATGACACCAAGAGTATTTTTCACTGGGGAAAAAGCAATGGTCTTATCCCTGGTGTTTTCTTTTGCACTTGAAACGCAGAATGCCCGGCATGGGTGGATAAGTTACAAAGGTGGTAATAGTCTAAGCATAATTTGTCAATAACATTGCAGGAGCAAGGCTATAACGGACTGTTTACCCACTATGAAAGGATTGGCGGACGTGTCATTGCCTGGATGACCAGTAAAGATGGAATTAATTGGTCTGAATGGAAAGATTTGTCTGTATTAGGCATGGGACAATACCAAATCAACGGGAATCGGGGTGAAATCAAATGTATTTACTTCCGCCGGGAATAATTATGATATGGGATCGGCTTATTAAGAATAGAATGGGAACTGGATAGTGTACACCATATCAACAATGGGAGCTCAGCCATTTAATGCCGGAGCAGAAATGTGAAAGGGAAATGTTTATCAACTCCCTGAATTCATGAAGTGTGAGCATTTAAAACCGGTTTTGTATGTTCCGTTGAATCCCAACAGAAAATAATTAATCAAAGTTTCGCAATCGTTAAATTCCATGTCTGCCGACAGGCAGGCTAAACTGCTTGCGCAGGATAGGAAAAAATATTTCATGGGTACATCCCACAGGTTTAAATTATGAGATGAACCTGGCAACTGTGAATATTCATAGAAGCAAAAAATGAAAAATTATGTTTTACTTTAACAACATTTTAGTGATTTTTATTAAGGTATCTTTTTATCCTAATAATGCCTAACGTAGCTAAAAATATTGATATTGAATTCATTAATGGGGATCATGTCAAGCTAAAAGATATTTTCCATACCTATTATCCTGAACTTACCATTTTTGCAAAAAAATATATTCCCAACTGCAGTGCCTGCGAAGATATTGTCCAGGATGTTTTTGTTTCATTTTGGGAAAACAAAAAAAAATTCCTTAATCTATATGCTGTAAAAGCTTTTTTATACACGTCAGTACGCAATTCCTGCCTCGATTACCTCAAACATGAAAAAGTTGAAAAGAAATATATCGAATTCAATAAAAAAAGGGATGAAGCCACAGAATCCTTTTTAGAAGAGGTTTTAAAGAACGAA
>CAYWTT010000267.1:0-5805 GCA_964461245.1 uncultured Prolixibacteraceae bacterium
AGCCATCCGCCACGGCGGGGCCTTCCTGTAGTGGATCCGTATTCGTTCCCTGCCTTACGGATGGATTCCCCAGTTTCGTCTTTTAATTCGGTCGGGAATGGCCCGCTCCCCACACGGGTGCAATAAGCCTTGAAAATACCGATTACCCTGCCGATCCTGGCCGGTGCTATTCCCAGACCGGTACATACCCCGGCACAAATGGTGCTCGAGGAAGTGACAAACGGGTAAGATCCGAAGTCAATATCGAGCAGGGTTCCCTGGGCTCCCTCCGCCAACAGGGATTTCCCGCCGGTAAGCATGTCGTTGATGTATTGTTCGCTGTCGATCAGCGGGAAGGATTTCAGTACTTCAATCCCTTCAAACCACTCCTTTTCACAGGCATCGAAAGTCGCTTCGTAATCATAGTTGTAGAACTTTCCGAGCAGATTCTTGTGGTTTTCTATCCGTTCGTTGTATTTGTCTTCAAAATTGCTCAGCAGGTCCCCCACTCGGAGCCCCTCCCGGCCAATCTTGTCGCGGTAGGTGGGCCCGATGCCCTTCAAAGTACTGCCGATTTTGGATTCTCCCTTTGCACTTTCCGAGGCCGCATCCAGCAACCTGTGCGTGGGGAGGATCAGGTGAGCTTTTTTCGATATCATCAGGTTACCCGAAATCTCAAAACCTTTGATAGCCAGCGAATCAATCTCCTTCTTGAAAATGATCGGATCAATGACCACCCCGTTCCCGATGATGTTGATTTTGTTCTGACGAAAAATCCCCGACGGAATGGTGTGCAATACCTGTTTGATTTGGTTGAACTCAAGCGTGTGTCCTGCATTTGGGCCACCCTGGAACCGGGCAATGATATCATAGGCAGGGGTCAGTACATCCACAACTTTCCCCTTGCCTTCGTCACCCCACTGAAGGCCAAGTATAACGTCTGCTTTCATTATATGCTGTATTTCTGTTATTTATATAAACATGACTTCTTCACTCCCCGGATTTGGAGAGCCTGAAAATCCGGCCTTTAAAAATAGCAATTATTTTGCCCTGATGACAGAAAACATGCAATTCGGTGCCTCTCTTAATATTGGATTGCAGAATTATTTATTTTTGGGCAAATGCTGACCGTAAATGTACAGGGTGTGGTGCGACAACCTGAAGTTGTTCTTCCGGCATGCATCTTCAATGATCTCACGGATCCGGGGATCGTAAAACTCAACCACCTGCCCGGTGGAGATATCGATCATGTGATCATGCTGGACATTGGCAAAGGCTTTTTCAAATTGGGCGATATTTTTGCCAAACTGATGCTTGACCAGTAATTTACATTCCAGCAACAGATCGATCGTATTGTATAAAGTAGCCCGACTCACCCTGTAGTTCTTGTTTTTCATGGAGATATAAAGCGACTCCACATCAAAATGGCCTTCACGGGAATAGATCTCGTCCACAATGGCAAATCTTTCGGGTGTCTTGCGGTGGCTGTGCGCTTCCAGGTATTCAATAAACATGCTTTTCACAGCTTCCCTTGTTTTCTGACTATTCATACTTAAACCAAATTAAAATAGCTTTTCAAATATACCCCTTTTTATTGAAAACAAAAACTCCCGGAGATTATTCGTTCAGGTTTTCCACGCGGACCACCTTATCTATTCCTTTTATTTTTCCCAGGTGCTGGATCAGTATATTCAGGTCGCCTGCGCTGTGGATGTATAAAAACAGGTCTCCTTCGAAAAGGCCGTCGTGTGTGTCGAATTTGACCGACCGCATATTGATGTTGTGTTGTTTGGAAATAATGTTGGTCACATCGTTTACGATCCCGGTGCGGTCAAATCCGCTCAGATGGATCCGGGTCAGGTAAGAGAGTTTTTTGAATTTGGTCCATTCGGCCGTGATAATCCGGTTCCCTTGGCTGCCGACCAGTTTGGCTGCTTTTTCACAATTTTTCTTATGGATGATCACATGGTCCGAGGAGCTGATAAAACCGATCACATCGTCTCCCGGGATGGGATTGCAGCATTTGGCCAGGCTGTAGGCCACGTTATCGGGGGTTTCTTTAAGCAGGAACGGTTTCTGTTTGTCAATCAAAACGGTCGGTTCTTTTTCAGACTGTGATTCATCCGGTTGTTCGGGATTGTCCTCCTTCCGTTTGAAAGTGATATTCCAATATTTAATGAATTTATTCGGTGATTTTTTTGACAGGATCTTATCCAGGTCATCCAGTTTGATAATGCCCATTCCGACTTCCGAATAGAGTTGTTCCTTGTTATTCAGGTTGTAGTGGTCGGTGATCTTTTTCAGGGTATTGGCCACAAGCGGGGCATTCAATTCCCGGATGGCGTTCTCGACCATCTCTTTCCCTTTGGCCAGATGCTGGTTGTTTTCCGTGCGGAGGGCATCTTTCACTTTACTCCTGGCTTTGGCCGTGGTGATAAAGCTGAGCCACTGCTGCTGCGGGGACTGGTTTTCCGAGGTCAGGATTTCCACCTGATCGCCGTTCTGGAGGATATAATTGGGAGGGACCAGTTTCTGGTTTATTTTGGCACCAATGCATTTGTTCCCCAGGTTGGTGTGAATTTCGTAGGCCACATCCACCACAGAGGAGTTTTTGGGCAGCTTGATGGTTTTTCCCTTGGGGGTGAAAACCACGATTTCGGAGGCGAACAGGTCGAGTTTAAATTCATCCAGGAATTCAAATGCATCATATTCCGAATTGGCAAGGTGATCCCGGATACGTTCAATCCACCGGTCCAGCTCATTTTCGGTGGCTCCCTTGTATTTGTAATGTGCAGCAAATCCGTATTCGGCGACCTGGTCCATCCGTTCGGTCCGAATCTGCACCTCCACCCATTTTCCCTGGGGGCCCATCACCGTAACATGCAGCGATTCATAGCCGTTGGCCCGTGGCATCGTGATCCAGTCGCGGATGCGGTCAGGCTTTGGGGGATAAATGTCAGTCACCAGAGAAAGTACCTCAAAGCACTGTCTTTTTTCAGAAATATCGGGTTTGGCTTTCAGGATGATCCGGATGGCCAGCAGATCATATACTTCATCAAATGTGACCCCCTTGGTATGCATTTTTGTCCAGATCGAGTACAATGATTTCAGACGGTGGGTGACCGTACAGGTGATATTCTCGGCGGCCAGCCTTTCCCGGATGGGGGTTATGAATTCATTGACCAGGTAATTCCTCTTCTCTTCCTGGTTATGGAGCTGGTATAAAAGGTGGTTGTAATCTTCCGGATGTTTAAATTTAAAGCTCAACTCCTCCAGCTCGTTTTTTATGGCATAGAGTCCGAGCCGGTGGGCGAGGGGAGCATACAGATAAAGCGTTTCTCCGGCCACTTTCAGCTGTTTCAGCGGCTGGAGCGATTCCAGCGTCCTCATGTTGTGAAGCCTGTCGGCCAGTTTAATGAGGATTACCCTTACATCATCGGAAAGGGCCATCAGCATTTTTTTCAGGGTCAGGGCCTGCCGGGTGTCCATCTCTCCGGAGAGTTTGGTAAGGCCGTCGACGATCCGCGATACGTTCTCCCCGAACATGTTGCGGATATCCTCCACGGTATAATCCGTGTCTTCCACCACATCGTGGAGGATCGCTGCAATGACCGAGGTGGCTCCCAGTCCAAGATCACGGGCCACAATGGTAGCTACGGCTATCGGATGGATAATATAGGGTTCACCCGATTTCCGGCGGATTCCGTCATGTGCGGTATTGGCGAAAACAAAAGCCTTCTCCACCTTTTCCATCCTTTCCGAATCGAAACGCCTGCCGATCTCACGCTTCAGGTCATCATAGCAGTCGTTGATCTGTCTGATTTCAGCCTTTGTAAATAGTGACATTATTGAATGTTATCCTCCCTTTTTCCCCGATCAGATAATTGGTCCCCACGCCGGCGTTTATCCCTGCCCCGATATCGCTCATCTTATCCCCGGCCAGCACACTGTTTTTCAAGTCAAGATCATATTCCCGGCACGCGCGGAGTATCATCCCGGGTTTCGGCTTCCTGCATTCACACTCCCCGGAGTAATCGGGATGATGCGGACAATGATACACCGCAGTGATGGTAATGCCTTTTGACCTGAACGCTTCCACCATCCAGGCATTCAGCGCCAGCAGGTCCTCTTCCGTGTAATAGCCCCTGGCAATCCCCGCTTGGTTGGTTATGACAAAAATAAGATATCCTTGGTTGAAAAATTCAAGCACGAACTCAAATATTCCGTCCCGGAAATCAAAATCTTCAATTTTCCAGACATAATTTTTTTCCACGTTTATCGTACCGTCACGGTCGAGAAAAAGTGCCTTATTTTTCATATTGTGCATCCTTTAGAATGAACTGAGCATGGCGGTATGATTCGGGAATGCCTATGTCGATGAAACCATTCTCAAAAATGATTCCCGCAAAGTAAAGTGCATTGGTGTACTTCTCCAGGAATCCGGTTTCAAAGGAAAAACTCTCCGGAAAAAACCGGTTCAGAAGCAATTCTTTTTTCATCAGGTAGATGCCCCCGTTGATGAGTGCAGTGGCCCTGTGGCTGCTTTTCTCGCGGAAAGCAATGATCCTTCCGTTTTCATCGGTTTCGATTGTACCGTACCGGTCACTCTCTTCAACCGGATGAAGGGCCATGACCAGGTCAGCACGTGTGCCGGTAAACACACGGCTCATTTCATCGAGAGAGACCGGGAAATAGGTGTCGCCATTAATCATAAAAGCCTCCTCTGAAAGGGTGTACCGCAGGGCGTTGCGAATGCCCCCACCGGTGCCCAGGGGCTGTTCTTCGACTGCATATATGAGCGGTACGTTCCGGTATTCCCCTTTAAAATGGGTTTGAATGACATCATGTTTATATCCCACCGAAAGGATGATCCTGGTGATCCCCTGTCCGATCAGGTAATCAAGCAGGTATTCCAAAAAAGGCCGTCCATTGATCTCTGCCATGGGTTTGGGACGGTCGGCCACAACTGATTTCAGCCGGCTGCCCATGCCTCCTGCCAGAATAATGGCTTCACGTGTGATCATCCGTATATTCTTCTTTTATTGTTCATAGGATCCAGCTGTTCAGTCCGTTTTTGGTGAAACTGAAAGGAGCGGTCACACCCCCCAGGTGCTGCAGCTCTTCTGTTACCCTGTAACGGCTGGTTCCAGGGCAGTAAAAAAACATGTATCCTCCTCCTCCGGCTCCTGAGATCTTGCCTCCCAGTGCACCGGCTTGCCTGGCCGTTTCATATATCCGGTCAATGGTTTCATTGGAGATTCCTTCCGCCATCTGTTTTTTGTACTGCCATCCTTCATGCATCAGATGACCGATGGTGTCCAGTTCTCCCCTTAATAAGGACTCTTTCATCAGGGTGGCCATCTCCTTGGTTTTGTGCATGGCCTCCACGGAGGTTTGCTTTTGCTGGCGGATGCTGTCCTGTTGTTTTTCAATGATCAGGGAAGAGAGCCTGCTGGTTCCTGTATAGTATAATACCATATTGAATGCCAGTTCATTAAGGACTTCATTCCTGATGCGCAAAGGATTCACAATTACCTTGTCGTCGGCATAGAACTCCATGAAGTTCACGCCTCCGAAGGTGGCGGCATACTGATCCTGCTTGCCCCCTGAATAGCCGATATCTTTCCGTTCGATCAGATAAGCCAGGAAAGCCAGGTCGTATTCGCCAAGCGGAATTCGCAACCATTCCACAAAAGCACCCAGTACCGCTGTGACCAGTGTGGAAGAGGATCCCAGTCCCGATCCGGGAGGAGCATCCACCCAGGTAACCAGTTCAAAGGAGAGCGGTCTCCCGGTAAAATCCTTTACGATCCGGTTGTAAATCCC
>CAYWTT010000268.1:0-5758 GCA_964461245.1 uncultured Prolixibacteraceae bacterium
CGGGGAATCCGATCTGCTCCGGCTGCACGGGACCGATTTCATCCAACGGCTGCAACGTCCTTCCGTCTATGTGGAACAGATAGATTATACCCTCAGGCTGACAGAGACAGAAAACCGTAAGATGAGTACAGGGAACAGGGAGCGGGAGCTGATATTCAGGTGCGTTAAAAAGGGGTCTTATCTGGAAGGAATCACCCAGTAAGGATTTTCATACAAGATCATTTTCACCTGTCCTTTATGCAGACTTTTCACCACCTTCCATTCAGTCCGGAGTTCGGTCAGATCGTCATCGGAAAACTCATTATACACATTAGAGTAAAATATAAAACGGAAATTATCCATTCCTGCCTCCATGCTTCCGAATGCACGTGTATCACCGCTCAGTTCGATGACATTCATCCCGGTATTGTTCGGAAAACCGGTTCCCACATTGCTGAATTCGATGTGGTTCTGCTCAATGAATCCGATCATTTCGTGCCGCAGAGACTGATAAGGCAAGTATGCCAGCATGGCATCCCAACCTTTGGATATCCGGTCGGGGTATACCCAGAAATTTCCTGAAACCATCCCCAGGATGAGCAAAACCAGGATAAGAAGTACCTTTTTTCTCTGGCCGACCCATTTCATAAGGTGGTAAATTACCGTAAGGGATAACAGCAAAAATACCGGAATCTGGTAGCGGTGCCCTGCCAGATTTTTATAGGTGAGCGCTGAATAGCCCAAAATCAGCATCATAACTACCAGGAAGATAAGGAGGCGCCTTCCGTTGCCGTCGGTTTTCCATTTTAACCGGAAGGAAAGGATCAGCAGGACCAATCCGGTAATCCAGAGAAAGATCCGGCCCTGGTCGGCCAGCCGCCAGCCAAGGATCAACACGTTGCGCAAGAAACCTGTTGCATCGACCCGTTCAAAATGTTCTGCCCAGGGCATGCCGGAGTGATATCCGATCCAACGGTGCGGAGGAAATGGAGGCCCATATAGGTGACGGACACTAAAAATGCCGGGAGGTAAACAGGCAGGGAACGGAGAATATAACCACCCGCTTTTTTGATCCAGAACTTTTTATCATCAGGTTGTTCCCTGATAAAAACGACAAACAGGAAATCAGCCGTAAAAAGGGCCACTGTGATCATCATACCCCGCATACTGGTCAAAGCCAGTCCCAGTGCAGCAATTGCCAGCAGGAAGCGTTTTTTTGCAAAGGAGGCAGACAAGGCCATCATCAGAAAAAAGACGATCCATACGTCGGGCGAAACCAGCGTAAACTGGGTCAGGATTGTGGCATCGGCAAGCAAGAAGCAGGTAATCAGTCCGCTCCACCGGGTTTGGAAAAGCCGGTCAACCAGCTGCCGGGTAAAATATACCGCTCCCAGGACAAACGGAAGCATGGACAGATGGCTGACGATCAGGGTCTTTCCGAATAATTTCCAAACCAGTGCCAGGTACATACCCAATGCGGGAATATGGCCGCTGTCCATATCATTGGGCAGAAAAAGGGAATTGAAATTATGGTCATAGAAATACTGGGCATGACGCGAACCAAGTTGAAGGGTGTCCCAGAAAAAAGGCAGCCGGGAGGTCAGAATCACCGGCAGGGCAAAAAGCAGATACGGTAAAAGATGGTCCAGCCATCCGGAGGGAACTCCTTTGGTTTCAGAAATAGGTCGTATGTGAACTTCAGCCATTCAACAAAAATAGAGAATTTGTTTTCGGCCTGTTGCATTTTAGCTAATTTTATCCGGCTCATTTAACTAAAGCGAACTCTAATGGACATTAAGATCCTCGGCAATCAAAATTCCGTAATTGACCAATATCTCGGTGAAATCAGGGACATCCGCATCCAGAAAGACCCGCTCCGTTTCCGTGAAAACATCCAGCGTATCGGTGAAGTTTTTGCCTTTGAGATCGGTAAAACACTGGATTACGAAATCAGGGAGATAACCACTCCCCTGGGAAAAGCAAGTGTGCCCCTGCTGCTGAAACAACCTGTGCTGGCCACTATTTTGCGGGCGGGACTTCCCATGCACCAGGGCATGCTGCGGATCTTCGACAGAGCTGAAAATGCCTTTATATCCGCCTTCCGCAAGTACAAAGAGGATCACAGTTTCGAGATCGAATTTGAATATATGTCTTCCCCCTCGCTCGACGACAAAGTGGTGATCCTGTCCGATCCCATGCTTGCCTCGGGAATGTCAATGGAAATCAGTTACCATGCCCTGCTCTCCAAGGGGAGCCCGGCACATATTCACCTGGTTTCCATCATAGCCAGCCGTCAGGGTGTGGATTATGTCACGGAGAAGATTACCGGGCCCAATGTGACCCTGTGGTTGGGAGCGGTCGATGCGGATATGACCCCCGCATCCTATATTGTCCCCGGGCTGGGTGATGCCGGTGATCTTGCCTATGGCGCCAAAATCGACTCCAAATAAGCTCAGAAAGCCAGGTAAAAATCGCGGGTGAGGCTTTGATACTCTTCGGTATAATCCCCGTGAACCAGTGATTCAATCAGGAGGGTATCTTCTTCAGGAGGTCCGTTCCGTGCTGAAAATGTGATCATGCAACGGTGAATTTTCTTTGCCGGATTGGGTTTCACATGGGTGATACGGTTGGGAAAGAGTGCTGACTTTTCTGCTGCAGCAACGATCTTATCCAGATTTCTGGCCGGAACGATCACCGAAAGACTTCCTTCCGGGCTGAGTAGCCTCATTACCCCCTGCATCAGATCGGTAAAAGTGAGGTCACCGGTATGACGGGCAGTTTTTCTCCTCTTATCCGCTGAATGGGTGTCGCAATCAAAAAAGGGGGGGTTGGAAATGATACCGTCAAAACGGGCATGGCAACACTCAGAAAATTCCTGAAAGGATATTCGTTGGATATGCACCCTTTCTGACCAGGGTGAATTTGATGCATTGATCATGGCCTCCCTGTAAGCCAGTTCATCGATTTCGATGGCCGTGATACGGGCTGATGAACGCTGGGCTGCCATCAGGGCAATCACCCCGGTACCGGTTCCGATATCCAGGATAGCCGAACATTGGTCGATATCAGCCCAAGCGCCCAGCAGGACACCATCCAGTCCCACCTTCATGGCAGCATGTTCCTGGATGATGGTGAACTGTTTGAACCGGAACCAGTTATTCTTCCCCATTTCAGAATTTTTCAAAAATACCCAGACCGAAAAGGGCAAAATCGTACTTCACCGGATCGACCGGGTCGAATGACCGCAACCGGCAGGTTACCTCCTCAACGGCTTTCCAGTCGTTCTGACGGCGATGCAGAAGGCCCAGTTCGCGCGCCACACGGCCCGAATGCACATCGAGCGGAAGCATCAGGGCCGACGGGGGAATTCCATTCCATATTCCCAGATCTACACCCCGATCATCCTTCCTGACCATCCAACGCAGAAACAGGTTCAGCCTTTTGGCTGCTGACCCGGCACCTGCATCAGCCACATGCCGGTATGTTCTTTGCAGATACGGCATGTCAAAAAACAGGTCATGGAAACGGATCAGCGCAGAACGCACATCCCCGCCCTGACGATAACCCTCATAAAACACCTCATCCAGCCCTCCGTAACGCATATAGATATTCTTCAGTGATTTAAGAAAAAACAGGGTATCCTTACCGTTGAAGGTTCTGTGAACAAATCCGGAAACCGCATTCAAATCATCAGAGGAGGCCTGCAAAATGAATCTGTAAGGATCATTCTCCATCAGACGCATCAGTCTTTGACCATTTTTCAGAATCGATATCCTGTTTCCCCAGGCAATGGTGGAGACCAGAAAGCCGGATATTTCCATATTTTCTTTGCTGTCAAAGAGTCGGGGGATCAAAACCGGGTCGGTTTCAATAAATTCGGGTCTGTTGTAGAACAGGGCTTTTTCTTCCAGGAAATCCCGGACGGCAGACATGTTCATTGGCTGATGATCCCGTCTTTGATCCGGATGATCCTGTCTGACCGTTCGGCAAAAGAGTCATCGTGTGTGACGATGATAAAAGTCTGGCCCAGTTCATTCCGGAGGGTGAACAGCAGGTCGTGCAATTCGTACCGGTTCTGTGAATCCAGGTTTCCAGAAGGTTCGTCAGCCAGCACCACGGCTGGTCGGTTCACAAGGGCACGGGCCACAGCCACCCGTTGTTTCTCACCTCCCGAAAGTTGGGATGGTTTATGGTGGAATCGCTCTGACAATTTCAGGTAATCGAGCAGTTCTTTGGCCCTTGATTCCGCCTTGGAACGTGGAAAACCAGCAATAAAAGCGGGAATGCAGACATTTTCAAGAGCTGAAAACTCGGGCAAAAGATGATGAAACTGAAAAACAAATCCCAGTTTCCGGTTCCGGAAACGGGCCAGCTCTTTCTCTTCCATTCCGGACACTTCGCGTCCCTCAATGTAGATTTCCCCTTCGTCGGGTTCGCTGAGGGTTCCCAGAATCTGAAGCAACGTGGTCTTTCCGGCACCGCTGGCACCCACAATGGAATAGAGCTTACCGGCCGGTACTTCAAGGTCTATTCCCTTCAAAACCTGCAACGGTCCGAACGATTTTTTAATATGCACGGCTTTTATCATACGTGGGCATCCGACTGATGAAACAGCCTTTCCGCGGAAACTCCTGTCAGGAACCGTCAGTCTCCGAAATTATCGTTTATCTGTTTGTTAATGCTGTTCCCTTGCTTTTGTAAGTCGGATGAGATCTCCTCAATATCCTTTTTTATATCGGACGTACTTTCGCTGATCTCCCGCTTTATCTCGTTGGTGGCTTTTTTAAACTCCCTCATCCCTTTACCCAGGGTTCTGGCAATATCGGGAATGGCTTTGGCGCCGAAAAGAAGCAAAGCCAGCAAAGCAACCATTAATAATTCACCTCCGCTCATGGCAACTGAAAATTTATTAACTGAACTGAAAATCCGGAATTAAACAGGAAATTAAAGTTGTTTGGCCACTTCCACCTCGATGAAAGCCTCGATATTATCGCCTACTTTCAGGTCGTTGAAATTATCAATATTCAGACCACATTCGTATCCGTTCTTGACCTCTTTCACATCTTCCTTGAAACGTTTCAGAGAACCCAGTGTCCCGGTGTATATGACAATGCCGTCCCTGATCACCCTGATCTTGTTATTACGGCCTATCTTACCGTCACGCACGATGCAACCGGCAACGGTTCCGACCCGGGTAATCTTGAAGGTTTCGAGTATTTCCAACGTACCGGCAATCTCTTCCCTGATTTCAGGCGAGAGCATACCCTGCATGGCAGCTTTGATCTCATTGATGGCATCGTAAATGATGGAGTAAAGGCGAATATCGATCTGCTCCTTTTCTGCCAGTTTACGTGCATTCAGCGAAGGCCTGACCTGGAAGCCCACCACGATGGCTTCGGAAGCGGAAGCAAGCATGATGTCCGATTCGGAAATCTGGCCGACTGCCTTGTGGATCACATTGATCTGAATTTCTTCGGTTGAAAGTTTGATCAGAGAATCGGAGAGTGCCTCGATCGATCCGTCCACGTCTCCCTTTACAATCAGGTTGAGCTCCTGGAAGTTTCCGATGGCAATTCGTCGTCCTATTTCATCAAGCGTAATGTGTTTCTGGGTACGCAGTCCCTGCTCACGGGCCAGCTGTTCCCGCTTGTTGGCGATTTGGCGGGCTTCCCTTTCCGTTTCCATCACGTGGAATTTATCTCCGGCCTGCGGTGCCCCATCCAGTCCCAGGATGATGGCGGGTTCAGCCGGCAGAGCCTGGTCAATACGCTGGTTTCGC
>CAYWTT010000269.1:0-5753 GCA_964461245.1 uncultured Prolixibacteraceae bacterium
GATCAACACCTCCTTCCCGGCCTGCCGTTTCCACCAACGGGATCACGGGAACATGGAGCCCATCAGCAATCAGTACCTCCGCTCCGGGAAGTTACACCTATACCTTTACCCCCACTTCCGGCCACTGTGTGACAACTGCCACGATGGTGATTGAAATCCTCCCGGTGACGACGGGATCTGTCTCGGTTCGTATATCAACGGGCAATGATGATGTGGAAGAGTATAATTCAGGAACCATGCTGCTTGGTGATTCAGATATTGACCTGGTGTTTGATTCCAAAACCACGGGTAACCAGAAAGTGGGATTGCGTTTCAATGGCATCGGGATTCCGCAGGGGGCTTCCATTACCAGTGCATATATCCAGTTTACCGTGGATAAAGTGACCACTGCCACCACCAAACTCACCCTGTACGGGCAGGATGCCGACAATGCCGCAGCTTTTACCAGCACCAAGAAAAATGTTTCAAACCGGACAAAGACCACAGCATATGCCAGCTGGACCCCTGTAAGCTGGAGTACCACAGGGGCACTTCAGCAAACATCCGATCTGAAAACCGTGGTACAGGAGATCCTGGACCGTTCGGGCTGGGAATCAGGGAACAGCATGGCGTTTATCATTACCGGGACCTGTACCAGAACAGCCGTATCGTTTGAAAAAAGCTCAGGAGCGGCGGCTCTGCTGTATGTGGAATATACCGCTTCCCTGAAGGCCGGTTCCATACCTGCTTCTGTTTCCAGCTGCACGATGACAGGAAGTTTGGCTAAGGGCAGGTTGACCTGTTTCCCGGTGCCGTTCTCCGAAGCCCTGAATATTGCTTTTGAACCGGCTAAGAATGAGAATCTACAGAAAATATCGGTTTACAATGCCTCCGGAAACCTGCTGAAAGAACTGGTTACCGGGAACAATTTGCTGACCATCCCCATGCAGGGATTCCAACCGGGCATGTACCTCATCAGTGTGATAACCGATCAGAACCGGTATGTGCAGACTGTTGTGAAAAAATAGCCGTACTGTGTCAAAGAGATAGTGAAATAAACGGAATTATTTCACTTGCTTTGTACAAATCTCTTCGATGAAGCTGCAAAGATTAACTTATCTTTGCAGCTTTATAATTGATCTGCTATGAGTGACAGGCCTTCCATTTTGATTACCAATGATGATGGCATTCATGCCAAGGGATTGAGAGAGTTGATGGAAGTGATGCGCCTTTTCGGGGATATCACGGTAATTGCACCTGAGGTGGCCATGTCTGGAATGTCGGGCGCGATTACGGTCGACCAGCCATTAAGACCTTTTAAACTCTCTGAGGAACCTGGGATGACGGTTTACAAATGTAATGGTACCCCCGTGGATTGTGTCAAACTCGGATTTAACCACCTGCTTGAAAAACATCCCGATTTTGTGGTTTCCGGAATCAACCACGGATCCAATTCATCCATCAGCGTAATTTACAGCGGTACCATGGGTGCAGCAATGGAGGGATGCCTGCACGACATACCTTCTTTGGGTATCTCTCTGCTCGATTATCATCCCGATGCCGATTTCGGGAAAGCCAAAATCTTTACCGCCCGGATATTTCAGGCTCTGCTGGAAAATAAACTGCCTTCCGGAACCTGCCTGAATATCAATATCCCTACCGGTATCCCCAAAGGCATCAAATTCTGCCGGCAGGCCAAAGGTAAATGGGCGGAAGAATTCGAGAGGAGGACCGATCCCCACCAGCGACCCTATTTCTGGCTGACCGGGTCTTTTCAGAATTTTGAGGAAGACGCCCATGATACCGATATGTATGCCCTGGATAGAAACTTTGTATCCATTGTGCCGGTCAAAGTAGATATGACCTGTTATGATACGCTCGAAGAGCTCAAAAGCTGGAAATTCTGATGGGACAGAGCAGAATGAAACGATGGGACAGATTGTCTGTCGGCTGGTTGTGGGGATTATTCCTTCCACTGTCGGTATTTCTGCTGATTTATCTTTTCCGCTACAGCGATATCCCTTTCAGTCAGTTTATTTCCGACCTGAGCGAGATGAAAATATTGATCAAACTGCTTAGTTTGTGCGCTTTCTTAAACCTGCTCATATTTCTTTATTTTTATCGGAAGGGGATGGATCGGGCTTCAAAGGGGGTGATTGCGGCTACTTTTGTTTATGGGCTGCTTGTGCTGGTATCCCGTTTTTTTTAAATTCGGGGCTTCTCCAGCCTTTTATTGCCGAACTCTTTCCATGAACATCTTTTTTATTATTTTTTACCTTTGCCGGTGCGATGAAGTACTTTTTGATTGCAGGCGAAGCATCGGGCGACCTTCACGGCGCCAAACTGATGAAATCTCTGAAACAACAGGATCAGGAGGCTGATTTCTGCTTTTTCGGTGGAGAGCTGATGATCCGGGAGGGGGGAAAACTGCTCAAACATTACCGCGAAATGGCTTTTATGGGAGCTATCGATGTGATCCGAAATGTAGGGAAGATCAATGCCAATTTTAACCTGTGCCGTCGGCATCTTCTGGAATTCAGGCCTGACGTGCTGATCCTGATCGACTATCCCGGATTCAACCTGAATATGGCCCAATTTGCATGCCAGCACGGGATCCCCGTCTTTTACTATATCCTGCCCAAAGTATGGGCATGGAAAGAATGGAGGGTAAAAGCGCTGAAAACATATGTGGATGAACGGTTCTCCATATTCCCCTTTGAGGTCCCCTTTTTTAAAAAACATGGGGTGGATGTTCACTATATCGGAAACCCCCTTTTGGATTCCCTGGCTGCTGAAAAATCCAGCCTTGGGAGCCGTACCGACTTCCTGTGTCGCCATCATTTACCGGATAAACCCCTGGTGGCTCTTCTGCCGGGTAGCCGTGCCCAGGAGATCAGGATGATGCTGCCAGTAATGTCAAGACTGGCAAAGGATTTTCCGGAATTCAGCTTTGTCATATCCGGGACCCGGGCGGTTGAGGAATCACTCTATTCAAAGTTTAATGGCGATCCTTCCGTTCCGGTTGTGTTCGGAGAAACATACCCCAACCTTTATCACGCACATGCAGCTGTTGTGACCTCGGGCACCGCCACACTGGAAACGGCATTGATCAATACGCCGCAGGTCGTGCTTTACAAAATGGCGGGAGGAAAAGCAGGATACCGGATTTTCCGTTATCTTTTCCTGAAGGTGAAATATGTTTCACTTCCCAACCTGGTTCTTGACCGGGGCTTTCTCGAGGAATTTGTAATGGATCGGATGAAATATGAGCTGGTGAAACCTGAGGTTCGGAAACTCTTGACTGACGAAATATACAGGAAAGCGATTTTTGATTCATACCGGGAGCTCCGCCTGAAAATAGGAGAGGAAGGCGCTTCTGAAAGAGCTGCCCGACTTATGGTAAGTTTATTGCATGCCAAAAGGACAAACCGATGATCAGCCTGTTTAGAAAAGAGATTGTACAGTTTCTGGGATCCCTTACCGGATACCTGGCTATAATGGCATTCCTGATTGTCAGTGGTTTATTCCTTTGGGTACTTCCTGGAAATTTCAACATTCCGGAGAACGGGTATGCATCACTGGAGCCCTTCTTCCAATTGGCTCCCTGGCTATACCTCTTTTTGATACCTGCCGTTACCATGCGGCTTTTTGCCGAGGAGAAAAAGAGCGGTACCATTGAATTGCTTTTTACACGTCCCTTGGGTGATTTTCAGCTGGTTTTTGCCAAGTTTCTGGCCGCACTGGCTTTGGTGATATTTACCCTTCTGCCCACACTGATTTATTACTATTCGGTGTACAGGCTCGGAAATCCGGTGGGCAACCTCGATGCGGGAAGCACCTGGGGAGCTTTTACCGGCTTGTTCCTGCTGGCTGCCACTTATATTTCGATCGGTCTTTTCATGTCCGTGATTTCTGAAAATCAGATTGTGGCCTTTCTTCTTTCCATGATGCTTTCATTCGTGTTTTTCCTCGGATTCGAATTTATTGCTGATGCGGGTATTCCTTATTTTCTCGGCAAAACACTGGCCTGGCTGAGCATCAATGACCATTATCTTTCAGTCAGCAGGGGAGTGATCGACCTCAGAGATACACTCTATTTCGGTGGACTTACCCTCTTTTTTCTCTTGCTGACGATGCTTTTCCTCCGGAGAAGCCGGATCTCATGGCTCCTGATGCGGAAATGGATGACTGGATTGATATTGGCGCTGTTCCTTTTATTTCTGATCTCCGAAAATCTTCATTTCCGGATCGACCTCACTGCCGAAAAGCGGTATTCCCTTTCCGTGGTGACCAAACAAATGGTGAAAAACCTGGATGAACCGGTGACAGTTGAACTGTTCCTTGATGGCGAGTTGCCTCCCGGCTTCCGGAAACTTCAACAGGCCGTGGTAGAAAAAGTAAAGGATATCGATGCCTATGCCAACAAACCCGTGAGAATTCTGATCACCGATCCCTATACCGCTGTACCGGCTGGCCAGCGTAAACTCTATTTCAAACAACTGGAGACATCGGGGATCAAACCATATGATATCAGGCAAAAGACTGAAAAAGGGATCGCTACCACGCGTATTTTCCCCGGTGCCATGATCACCAAAGGGAGCAACCATACCGGCGTCAGTTTTCTTTTCAATAATCCGGGTATGAATCATGAGGCTAACCTGAACCACTCGGTAGAAAATATCGAATTTGAGCTGGTTTCTGCATTGAAAAAGCTGACCATGAAAGAAAAGCCGGAACTGGTTTTTCTCCAGGGAAACGGAGAGCTGAACCGGTTTGAGGTTCAGGATATCACCCATTCTTTGTCGGAGTCATTTCAGGTGGGATTCAGGGAGGTCAGGGAGATGCAAAAGCTGGAAAAACTCCCTGAAGTGGTGGTTATTGCTGACCCGAAGGTGCCGTTCGGTGAATCCGACAAGTTGATCATCGACCAGTTGCTGATGAAGGGCAGCCGTCTTTTGTGGCTGGTAGATCCCGTGGAAGTGAGCCTGGATAGTCTTTCAAGGGGATTTATGACGCTGGCATTACCACGGGATCTGAATCTCGACGACCAGCTGTTTCATTATGGCGTCAGGCTGAACAGGGACCTGCTTCAGGATGTGGTTTGTGCCACCATCCTTGTCAATACGGCTCCCTCTGCCGACCGCCCTGATTTTACCGAACAGAGCTGGTACTATTCCCCTTTACTCACCCCATCCGACCAGCATCCGGTGAGCCGGAACCTGAACCAGGTCTATTCTGAATTTGTCTCTTCGATCGATACCGTCGGTGGCAGAGATGAGATCCGCACTTCTGTCATCCTGAGTACCTCTCCTTACGGCAGGACAATGAAAACTCCGGCGGCAGTAAGTCTTGAAAGCATTAACAGTCCACCGGCCAGGGAACTTTTCAATCGTCCTTATATTCCCGCAGGAGTGCTTCTGGAAGGCCGTTTTACTTCCGTTTTCCGGAATCGGATGCTCAACAGCCTGGGTGCCACCGGTACCGATCAGATCATTTCCGAAAGTCCGGAGACCAAAATGATAGTTTTTTCTGACGGGAACCTCATCGCCAACAAAGTACGCTATACGGCAGGTGGTCAGCCTGAAATACTCCCCCTGGGATACGACATGGTTTCACAACAGACTTTCGGGAACAGGGAATTACTGCTTAATGCGGTGGCCTACCTGGCCGATGAGGAAGGTATTATGCATTTACGCAGCAATACGGTAAAACTCCGTTTGCTGGATAAGGTAAAACTCAGAGATCAGGGAAAACTATGGAAATGGGTGAATGTC
>CAYWTT010000270.1:0-5746 GCA_964461245.1 uncultured Prolixibacteraceae bacterium
TGTAAATCTGAACACAGCCAGCAAACAACTGCTGGCCTATGTGTCAGGCATGGGCCCCCAGCTTGCCCAGAATGTGGTGGATTTCCGGAGGGAGAATGGGCCGTTCCGTTCAAGGAAAGAACTGATGAAAGTCCCGAGAATGGGGGCCAAAGCATTTGAACAATCTGCCGGATTCCTCCGTATCCCGGAATCGGAAAATCCCCTGGATAATTCCGCCGTCCACCCCGAATCCTATTCTGTGGTGGAAAAGATAGCTGCGGATCTTCGCTGCAGTATAACTGAAATGACAGGCAATGACACCCTGCTGAAGCAGATCGATCTTCAGCAATATGTTTCCGGAGATCTTGGGCTTCCCACCTTGACAGACATTATGAATGAGTTAAAAAAGCCGGGCCGTGATCCGCGGAAAACCATTAAGGTCTTTGAATTTGCTGAGGGAATTTACAAAATTGAAGATCTCCAGGTGGGAATGGTATTACCCGGTATCGTCAACAATATCACCAAATTCGGCGCTTTTGTGGATATCGGTGTAAAACAGTCGGGATTGGTCCATCTTTCGGAAATGGCCAACCGCTACATCTCTGATCCGAATGAAGTGGTGAAACTACACCAACATGTCAAAGTGAAAGTAATTGAAGTGGATTTGGAAAGGAAAAGAATACAATTATCCCTTAAACAAGTCTGAGAGATATGAATTCTCCCGAAAACACCGGTTTTCCTCAGGTATTGCTATCCACAGATACGGGTAAGGAGCTGAAATTCCTGGAGATAATCTTCCCTGGTAACAATCCGTCCCGCATGATGGGATAAATCATTGGCCGGTTTTTATCTCTTCCGGTAACTAAAACTTCAGAAGCGAAGATTACTCTTCGTCGTCTTCTTCGTCTTCGTCGTATTCCTGTGCAAATTCAATTTCAAGAAACTCTTCGGCATCTTCCACCAACTGAGCCACAAAGTCTTCATTCTGAGGCTCATCGTCAATCCAGTGAATAACCTGGTTGCTCCAGAAATCGTCGATGTCACTTTCAATGATAAACCTGGGGTTTTCATTGTGCACCACATAAATGGTATCAGGAGCTTCCTGTGAATTGTCAGCTAATAGGAATTTTGGCAACATGGCAGTATTATTTGATTGATGAACAAAGGTAGTCATTTTTCGGAATCGAGTATGCTGCAGGTATTGCTTTCGAATAATTTCTTTTGTCGGGCGGATGAAAGCCGGAAGGTTAACTCACAGTGCCAGCTCTACCACGGTTATGCCAGCACCTCCGAAACGGACATCCTCGTCCCTGAATGATTTGACCATAGGTTCCGAGCGGAGGTAGTTCCGGACCATCTCCTTCAGAATTCCATGGCCTTTGCCGTGTAAAATTCGGAGTTGGGGCACCTCAAACATGATGGCTTCATCGATAAAAGTCTGTATAATGGCTACTGCATTTTCACCTCTTTCTCCCCTCAGATCGATCTCGGATTTGAAATTCATTCTTCTTTCACTGTAATCAAGGGTCATGGCGACTCCCGACCTTGCTCTCTTCTGTTCTGACCATTTCGCCTGGTTACCTGAAACCTTTTCAATGTTCCGGAGCGGTACGGTTGAAATGAGCTGTCCAAACGCGATTACCCCGTTTTTTTCATTGAAATCAATCAGCTCGCCAATGGCTTCCTGACCGGTAATCCTGACTTTATCCCCGGCTTTGAAACCTGGTTTTTCAGGAACCATGGCCTCCATCTCTTGCTTGGCTTCGCTCTTTTCCTCTTTTTTGCGTGATTTCTCCTTCTTCTTCAGTTTTTCGATTTTACGCCTGATCGTTTCATCTTCAGCTACTTCTGGTTTATCCATCTCCTCTTTCAGGGTCTCCATTTTTTTCCTGATCTCCTTGGTCTGGTCCTTTTCTGCCTGAATCTCCCTGATTTCCCGGATGGCGTTCTCAATCTGTCTGTTTACCCCTGAAAGCAACTGCCGGGCTTCTTCCTTTGCACTCTTCAGAATCTCTTTCCTTTGCTGACGCATTTCCTCCAACTCCTTCTCATAGGTGCCGGCAATTTCATCGACCGTCTTTTCTACTCTTCTGATTTTTTGCCGTTTGGTCTCCCAATAATATTTGTCACGGGTGATGGAACGCAGGTTTTTATCAAAATCGATCTGCTTTTTACCCACCTTCTCCGTGGCCTCCTGAAGGATAGCCTCCGGAAGCCCTATTTTGCGGGCTATCTCGAAAGCAAAGGAGCTGCCGGGTTTACCGATCTCAAGCAGGAAGAGCGGATCCATTTTCCCGGAATCATATAACATGGCGCCGTTTACTACTCCCGGTGCCGACGTGGCAAAATGCTTCAGGTTGGTGTAGTGGGTGGTGATAACCCCATATGCTTTTTGCTGGTTCAGCCTGTTCAGGATGGCTTCGGCAATGGCTCCCCCCAGCATCGGCTCGGTTCCGGCACCGAATTCATCAATCAGCAACAACGTGCGGTCGTTGCTGAACTTCAGGAAATGCTTCATGTTCAGCAGATGGGAGCTGTATGTGCTGAGGTCGTTTTCTATCGACTGCTCATCACCAATGTCGATGAAAATCTGATGAAAAATGCCGGTTTTGCTCCCCTCCTGCAACGGAATGAGCAATCCGTTCTGCAACATATACTGAAGCAATCCAACAGTTTTCAGGCAGACCGATTTTCCACCGGCATTGGGACCTGAAATCAGCAGGATATGTTGTTCTTCATTCAGGGAAATGTCGAGAGGGACAATTTCCCTTTTTTCCCGCCGCAGCGACAACATAAGCAAAGGATGAACTGCCTGTTTCCAGGAGAAAGTGGATCTGTCGGAAAAATCGGGTCTGATGCTTTTAAATTCCTGGGCCAGCAGTGCCTTGGCCCGGATAAAGTCAATCGCTCCCATCATTTCATTTGAGGCGATCAGGTCGTCGATATAGGGCCGTATATCATTGCAAAGCTGGATCAAAATACGGATGATTTCCCGCCTTTCAGCATTTTCCAGTTCCCTGATTTCATTGTTCAGCTCGACAATTTCTGCGGGCTCAATATAGGCGGTTTTCCCCGTAGCGGATTCATCATATACGATCCCCTTCAGTTTGCGTTTGTGGACTGAGGACACCGGTATCACTGCCCGGCCGTCGCGAATGGCCACAGAAGCTCCTTCTTCCACCCAACCCTCCTGCTGTGCCTGCCTCAGAACGGACTGCAACTTTTTGGAAATGCCGGACTGAAGTGAGGCAATCTCTTTTCTGATTCGAGCCAGTTCCGGGGTGGCATTGTCTTTTATCTTTCCAAATTTGTTCAGAATGGCGTCGATCCTTTCAATGACATAGGGATAAATCCTTGCTTGCCTGACTTTGGCAAGTAAATAAGGAAAGATCTCCTCTTTTCCTGACTGAAAAAAGGCTACAATGGCTTTTATTGTTTCCAGCGCCCTTTTAAGGTCAAACAGCTCTTCCACCTCCATGAACCGTCCTTCCAGCCTGATATTGTTCAGCGCATTCCTGAAATCAAAATAGTGGTTGGTGGGAAATTGCGGGAACTCCCTGATAATCCGCACAAATTCATCGGTTTCACCCAATTTCGTCTGCACAGCGTCATATCTGCTCTCAAAGCACATCCGGTCCACCTGCTCGGTTCCGAGCGAGCTTAAACAATGGCCTTTCAGCATCTCCCGGATGCGGTCAAACCCTATCTTGGTCTCAAAGTTGTCGGGATAAGTACCTCCCATGTAAATTACTGTTTTATACTCTGATTTCAGGAAGGTTTTTTCTTTTCCGGATACCTGATGGCCCATTCATTCCAGAAAAGTTTCACCTCGTTTTTCATCTCCTTGTGGAGCATCAGAATGCCGAACAGGTTTGGAATGGCCATCATGACGATGGTAATGCCTGAAAGCGTCCACAGGATGGTTGTATCCGTAAAGGAAGCGATAAAAAATCCGATCACAAACACGATTCTGAACCAGAATACCGCTTTGGATCCGAATATAAAGGTAACCGCCCTGTCACCGTAATAGGACCAGCTGATGGCAGTGGAGAAGGCAAACAGAAACAGGCCGAATGCCACGATATAACTGCCATAGCTCCCGAACCAGCTCCGGTTGAAAGCCTGAACGGTCAGTGGAGCGCTGTGCAGCAGCGACCTGCCTCTCAGGTAAAAAGCTTCATTCGCCAGACGGCCGTTACTTATTGGCAGCTTGCCGGAATAAAGCTGGTTGTTGCAGTAGACTTTCACCTCATCAGCGACCGACCTGGAATGAATGATGGTCTGTCCCGACTGGATCACCCCCTCTTTCACTTCCAGATCACCGGTGAAAAGCGGAAAATTGGATTTGTCTCTTAAGAATCCGTTCAGTTTTTTGATATCTTCCGGATTCTTTTCATCAAAAGTCTGGGCTAAAAAATACAAATCGGCCGACTGGAATTTATTCTCAAATTTTTCCGTCCAGACACCGGAAGAGAGTATGGTCAATCCGGTGAGCATGCAGATCACGATCGTGTCGATGAAGGGTTCGAGGATAGCCACCAGACCTTCAGATACCGGTTCGTGAGCCCGGGCAGCTGCGTGGGCTATCGGGGCGGAACCCTGGCCTGCTTCGTTGGAAAACAATCCCCTGTTTACTCCCCGGTTAAAGGCATATGATAATCCGGCGCCTAAAAAGCCTCCGGTTGCTGCAGTTCCGGTAAAAACATCACGGAACATCATCATTAAGGAGGGTATGATGTTCCCGCAATTGTATATGATCACAGAGATAGCCCCGATGAAATAAATGATTGCCATGAAAGGGACCAGTTTTTCAGTCACACTGGCGATACGCTTGATACCGCCCAGGATGACCGCTGCCAGTAAAACCGAGAGTATGGCCCCAGTGATCCAGTGACTGATGCCGAAAGTAGAGAAAAAAGAATTTGAAATACTGTTGATTTGTGGCAGGCTTCCGGTGCCGAAGGAGGAGAATATAGTGGCCACAGCGAAGATAATGGCCAGCCATTTCATATTGAGCCTGTTTTTCATGTAATACATCGGCCCTCCCGCTATGGTTCCGTCTTCGGTGATCTCACGGTATTTGTGCGAAAGGGTGACCTCCACGAATTTGGTGCACATACCCAGTACAGCTGTGATCATCATCCAGAACAAGGCGGCCGGACCACCCAGGTGGATGGCAAGGGCTACACCGGCAATATTGCCTGTTCCCACTGTTCCCGACAAGGCCGTGGCTAAAGCCTGAAAATGGGAAGTGTCTCCTATGTCGCTTTTTTTGTCGAACTTTCCACTGACGATGAAGAGGGCATGTTTAAAATACCTGATCTGCGGGAATTTCAGATAGATCGTAAAGAAAACGCCAGTTCCCAGAAGGAAAAACACGAACCACTGCGATCCGCCGATATAACCGTCAATTTGGCTTAGAATTTCGTTTAGTTGATGCATAGAATAGTTTCAGAATAAAATGCTAAAAGTAGCATTCTATTTTAAAACCGGCTACATCTTTTCCGGCTTCTTGAGTGATTTCTGCTTTTCCCACCTTTTGTAAAACTCTTGCTGTTCCTTTTGCTGCTTCTCAATCAGTTTGTTCCACTCCTCCCTCTGCTGTGGATCGCCAAATTTCCCCAAAGGAGATTCCTTGTCTGGGTTATCATAGAATTCATCCGGTGAAAACGATTTGAAATGCTGGTCGAAAAACTCTTCCAGTTCCTTCATCCCTTTCATGTCGGGTGCAAAGAATCCGGGAGGCAGCATAAAAGATGAGCGGGGG
>CAYWTT010000271.1:0-5736 GCA_964461245.1 uncultured Prolixibacteraceae bacterium
CCATCACCGACAAGGAGGTAAGAGATCTTTTCGCCGAATCCACAAAACCGGTGGTTTATCTTCCATTGGATACCGATCTGAAAGATGCCAGTGGGAATCATTTTGATGCTACCGACGGAGGCAAACTGGCCACTAAATTTGTCAATGATGCCGCACGCGGAAAAGTGGCTTTCTTTGATACCTCTGCATTCGCCACCTTACCCAAGACTGACTCACTGCGTTTTGGAACCGGCAATTTTGCTTTCGCACTTTGGATTAAAATCAACAGGATCCATGGTGATCCGGCCATCCTTGGTAACAAGGACTGGGATAACGGACGAAACAAGGGATTTGTGTTTTATACCAAAAACTCCGATGTAGTGGGCGCTCCGAACTGGACGATCAATTTCGCCGACGGGACCACCGATGCAGGTGGCAGCAACAACAGGTTATATTGGGAAGGATTCGTCAACGGAGCCGACGATGCAGTAGACGGAAACTGGCATTTTGTCGCTGCCTCTTTTGACCGGAAGGATACCCTGCAGGTATGGCTGGATGGCGAGTTGCAGGAAAGTAAGATCAATCTGGCATTGTGCCCCGGAATGGCACATGACAACACCAATGATTACCCAGTCCGGATTATGGAAGACGGTACCGGAAAATATAACCAGGGCTCAGGTTTGAAAGGCTATATTGATGACGTGAGAATCTGGAAACGGACCATTACCGACAAAGAGGTAAAAGCACTGTATACACCGGTGACAACCACCGCTGCCCGCACCATTGATCTGAACAGCTCAAAAACGGTGATCTATCCTAATCCTGCCAATGGCAAGGTGAACATCAGCTTCAACGTGAATCAGAAGGCTGAAACGCGGATTATGATATACAATCTGAACGGTGCTGTGGTTAAAGGATTTACCTATCCGTCCTCTGTCGGACAGAATCAGACCTCTTTCAACGTAAACGGATGGGCTCCTGGAATTTATCTTGTACGCCTCCTTACCGGTTCAACATCTGAAACCACTCGTCTGGTTGTGACCAAATAAGAGCTGGTAGTAAGCATTAACCCGGTTCCTGATTAAGGACCTTAACTGATACCTCTCTCTTAAAACAGAGAGGTATCAGATTTTTAGGGTGTTCATCACGTGACTTTAACAGACCCCCATCTGTTTCATGGCTATTTCCTTTGCGATTACCCATGACAAGAAGTGGATTTAACACACGCTGTTCTGACGTTGAATATTTCATATCATTTATAACGACTTTGCTTATCAACTGACCATGTTTTTATCTAAATCTGTCAAAATAAAACCATTCCTCCTTATCCTGATCCTGGGCTTCAGTATTGGACGCTGCGAGGCGCAGGATAGCTTAAAATCGAACGGGACCATTCCCATTTTGGGCTGGTGGGGAATTCCGCCTGAAGAAACCACGATCGCCCGCTATACTGAAATGCGCGAGGCCGGATTCACCCACAATTTCACTTTTTTTTCCAATGCAGCTCAGGTACAGGCGGCGCTGGACATTGCGCAAGCTGTCGGGATGAAAATTATTATTTCTTGCGGCGAATTGGGAAGCGATCCCGAAAATACGGTTCGCCGATTTATGAACCACCCGGCTCTGGGAGGTTACTTCCTCCGGGATGAACCTAACCGAAGTGATTTCCCGGCATTGGGGCAGTGGGCAAAGAGAATCCAAGCTGTTGACTACGACCATTTCTGTTATCTGAATCTCTTGCCCAATTATGCTTCAACCAAACAGATGGGTACTTCCACATACCGTGAATATGTGAATACCTTCATAAAAGAGGTGCCTTTACAGATCTTATCTTACGATAATTATCCCATTACCGGGGATTCCATTCACAGCATGCGAACCGGCTATTATGATAATCTCGAAATTTTCGCCGATGAGGCGAAAAAGGCGGGCAAGCCTTTCTGGGCTTTTGCCATGGCTACTGCCATCAAAGGGGCGTATCCGATTCCCACGACAGCTGAATTGAGGATGCAAATGTTCAGCGACCTGGCATACGGAGCCCAGGGTCTGCAGTTTTTCACCTATTGGACTCCTCCATGCGGAGCAGAGTGTTTCCATGATGGTCCCATTTATAATAACGAACGAACCGGGGTGTATTATAAAGTAAAACAAGTCAGTGAAGAAATAAAAGGACTGTCGGGCGTGTTCCTGGGATCGAAGGTGGTTTCGGTCAGGCATACCGGAGAAGTCTTGCCTCAGGGAACCGTTAAACTGAGCGAAGTTCCCAAACAGATAAAAGTGTTGGAAACCACCGGTGAAGGTGCAGTGGTTTCCGTTCTGCAAAGGGATTCCCTGGCATTCCTGGCTGTGGTGAACCGCAATTACCAGCAACCAATGAAACTTATCATAAAAGGGGACTCATCTATCCGGCAGGTATTAAAAAACGGGGTTCTGTCGCGGATTGACTTATCCAGGTTAACCACTATCGATGTGGAGGCAGGTGACATGGTCGTGTTCACCTGGCCTAAAGGCGACTCTCTGGAATTTGTCCCCGTAAAAAAGCTGAAAGTATATCTGCCGCTGGATTACGACCTGAAGGATATCAGCGGCAATAACTTTCATGCGGTCAATGGCGGGGCCACCCCGATATCTTTTGTAGAAGACAATGTGCGCGGGAAAGTAGCATTTTTCAGCAAAGCCGCACACGCGGTATTACCCTTCGTGGAGGAATTGAAAACAAGTACCGGAGACTTCACTTATTCTTTCTGGATAAAATGTGCAGCCGCATCAGGCACTCCCGTGATAATGGGTAACACAAGCCCAGAAAACGAAGCCGGCAAAGGATTTGCCATGGCACTTACGGGCGGGAAAACATGGATGGTTAATTTTAGCGATGGAAACGGTAAAAAAATAACCTGGACAGCTTCTGAAAATGGAGTAAAAAACATTGCCGATGACCGCTGGCATCAGATCGCCGTTTCTTGCGAGCGGAACGGAAAAATGGATATTTACCTGGATGGGAAATTGCAACCGGGTTCGTCAGATATGTCTTCCTGCCCAGGCAGCGCATACGATGAAGCAAACAGATACCCCATCACCCTGATGCAGGACGGGACCGGTTCAAATCCCGATGATCTTTCAGGGTTCCTGGATGATGTACGGTTTTGGGATCGTCCCTTTTCTGCCAGTGAGATCGCTGATTGCTATTTGGCCGACCTGACCGTCAAAAGTTCAGAAATAGTTTACCTTCCATTGGATAATGACCTGAAAGACGCCAGCGGGAATAGCCTTGATGCCAGGGATGCAGGGACCAAAGCCACTGTTTTTGTGAATGATGCGGTGCGTGGCAGGGTAGCTTATTTCGAAAAAGCTGCCTACGCAGTGTTTCCGAAAGCCAACCTCTTGAGGTTCGGTACCCGGGATTTTTCATTCTCGCTTTGGATTAAATGTTCCCCTGCTTCTTACACTCCCGTCATCCTTGGCAATAAGAACTGGAGCATCATTGGTGCCGTTCGAAAAAAAGGATTCGTCTTGTATACCAACGAATCGAACAGTGCAAAAGGCTCCCTTTGGTCAATAAATATCGGCGACGGAGAAATCGAAGAAGGAGGAAGCGGAAATGGCCTGCGCTGGAATGCCAAAGAAAACGGAGCGACTACGATCTCCGATGATAATTGGCACTTTGTGGCCGTCTCGTTCGACCGCGACAAAACCATGGACGTGTACCTCGATGGCGCATTATTGGCAGGATCGCCAAGTCTTGCCGGAATTCCGGGTAATTATCATGATGACGTAAATGACTACCCGCTTACCCTGATGCAGGACCCGACCGGGAAATTCTTTATGGATATTCCTGCCTACCTCGACGAATTACGGATCTGGAACCGGACCCTGACTCCCGGCGAAGTAACATCGCTCTACAATTACGGCCTGAGTACCGAAATTCCGGAAAAAATATCCGGTTCCTCCACAGGTGTTAAGGTATGGCCAAATCCGGCAACAGACCAGGTCACTCTACTCATTAATTCAAAAGATGACCGAGATGCCACCATCCGAATTTACACAGCGAAGGGGACTTTAGTGAAAAGTCTTACCCATTCGTTGCATACTGGTCAGAATCAGGTGAATTTCAATCTGGGAGGTTTTTCGACAGGGGTATATCTGATCCGGGTAATTTCCGGAGATAATTCAGAGACTGCCCGACTGATATTAAAAGATTAATTACTGGTAAGATCGGTCTTGCAAAAGCGGGTACATTGGATAAGGCAGGATGGGAACCTTGCATGGACCAGCTGTTGTCGAAAGAGGTTCCGGGAAGCATTGAACCAGGTATTACCGAGTGTGCGGGAGGAAAGCGGATCAGGCAGTTAGCTGCCTGCCATCCGAGCTGATTTTGGAGGATAGGTTTAATTTGCGATATTTACTGAAAACAATTGGTCGTTTATGAGAGCAGGTACACTTTTATTTTCTTTATTGGTGTTTTTAAACCTTGGATGTGGATTGAATCATTCCGTCCGGGTGATCAACCTGAAGTGCGAAAACCTTATCAATCCGCTGGGAATTGATAAAACTTTTCCCCGGTTCAGCTGGGAGATCACCAGTTCGGGACAAGGTGCTGAGCAAAAGGCCTATCAGCTCATGGTAGCCTCCTCCCCTTCCCTGCTTGAGAAAGATCAGGCTGACCTTTGGAATTCCGGTATGGTCAGCTCTTCTGAAAGCCTCTTCGTCCCATACGGAGGGATTCCTCTCCGATCCGGTTCGGCTGCCTGCTGGAAAGTAAGAATTTGGGATGAAAAGGGTGAAGTTTCACCATGGAGCCAGATGGCAGAATTTTCCATCGGGCTATTAAATACTAAGGACTGGCATGCATCCTATATCGGATTCCCGACCAAAGCAGGGTTCAGGGAGTGCCCGCAATTGAAAAAGACTTTCAGACTGAAAGAAACAGGGAACAGGTGGCTCCTTCACGTGAATTCACTTGGTTATCATGAAGTATGGCTGAATGGGAAAAAAGCAGGTGATGGGGTTCTCGTCCCGGCAGTATCCCAATTCGGGAAACGGTCACTGAGCGTCACTTATGATGTTTCAGATCAGGTAAAACAAGGAGAGAACAATCTTGTGATTTGGCTGGGAAGCGGCTGGTACACCTATGGGTTGCCCGGGGTCACCCATGACGGACCGCTTGTAAAAGCCCAGTTGGAGAGTATTTCCGACTTAGGCAGGGAATTAATCCTGGTTACCGACTCCACCTGGTTGGGAAGAGTGAGCAGTTACACCCGTGAAGGCAATTGGCGTCCCCATCGTTTCGGAGGGGAAACAGTTGACGGGTCGCTGTCAAAAAGTGACCTGGCATTCGGGGATATCCCGGGGAGAATATGGAGTCCGGTTTCAACAGTTGCCGTACCTGAACATGAAGTAAGCCCCCAGATGGTTGAGATGAACCAGATTATTGAAACCATCAAACCGTTGGAGATCAGATCCCTGTCAAAAGACACCCTGTTGATTGACATGGGGAAAAACCTTACCGGCTGGTTTGAAATTTATTTTCCGAAATTGCAAAAATCGCAGGTGATCCAGATGGATTATTGCGACCATCTGGACGATAAAGGATGTTTTGTGGAGCAGAAGCAATCAGACCGTTATATCGCCTCGGGGGAAAAAGGAGAGCATTTCATTAACAGGTTCAACTACCATGGATTTCGTTACATCCGCATTTCAAACCTGACAAGTACCCCTGACCTGAGTGCTGTTTCCGCGCATCTGATCCATACCGGGTAT
>CAYWTT010000272.1:0-5733 GCA_964461245.1 uncultured Prolixibacteraceae bacterium
AGAATCAGCCTTACCGTTAGTAACAGGCTTCAGGTTGTATAATTTTATGCTATAGCTAGTCCTGAATAATCGCTATAGATTTATTGGGCTAAATGAATTGATTCACAGACCATTTTAAAGCTAACTTTGAAATGGTCTGTCTTTTACAGCTTTTGATTTTAACGAGCTGTTGTTTATGTATTTGCTCAGGAGTAAGCTTGTTGCAAGACCAATGAGGTCGTTTGGTATTGTAGATTTTAATACTATTCTTTGCTAACTGCCTAATTACTTGTGGGTCTACCGGTAATTTTCAAGCATAAATCCCTGGCGAGAGCGTGATATCCGGCAGGTGGAGGAGGTGATGACCCAGGCCCAGCTGAACTATGACAAAAAGATCAAAGATCACAATATCAGTGCGGTGCTTGCAGCAGAAACTTATCTGCGGCACACACCGGGATTCTGGATCCACTCCCACCCCGAATTCAACGGAATCGTCTTCCTTGATAGCGAGGTTTATCAGTATAGACAGGTCGATCCGAATAAATTTTTTGTATTCTTCCCCGGAGATGTCTATAGGCCCTGCATGAAATCAGGCGAAAGATCAGCCGTTAAGAAAGTGGTGGCGAAGGTAAGGATTAGTTGATAGTAAGTTAATTCGAGAGGTTGGAGGCAGCCTTTAGTAGGGTGAGCTTACCCTATGAAGATTCCGGGATATCATCGCGTCGAATCTGATTTTTATTACCTTCGTCCAAACGACCAGACCAATTGAAACCTAATATAAACGATAAGACCTGGGTGGAAGCACTCCAAAAGGGAGATACGAACGCTTTCGACCAGTTGTTCGGAAAATACTCCGGGAGGCTTTATGCGTTTGGGTTGAAGTACCTGCGATCGAGGGAAGATGCAGAAGGGTTGGTCCAAGGCATATTCTTAAAGGTATGGGATAACCGTCGGCAATTAAGGAACGACACCTCCTTCCAGTCGTATCTGTTTACCATTGCCTACCATGACCTGTGCAATATCTTCCGGAAACGAACCGCCGAGCGGCAATTCAAAGAGAAATTGGCTTTGGAGTTTTCGTTAAAGGAAAACCTGGCGGATTCCCGGGCCGATTATAAATCCGTACTTGAGATGGCAGATGCCATCATCGAACAACTTCCCGAAACTCAACGGGTCGTGTTTCGAAAGAGCCGTTTTGAGGGATTGACTACGAAGGAGATCGCGGCCGAACTACATCTCTCGCCCGGAACCGTTGACAACTACATCTCTGCGGCATTGAAATTCATCCGCACACGGATGGAAAAGGAAAACCTGGCCATCCTGCTGTTTGGTAGTTTATGGATATTTTGATTTTGTCTTCAGTGTGCTGAATCACAGTATGATGCTTCTGGGTTTCCAGGCCGGGGCCGATGAATCCCGTTTTTTTTAAAAAAAGTTGCCCATTTTATGTGAGATTTGGGGGGCACGTGTGTATTACTAAGTGTAGGAAAGATGAAATCCCTTTTCGATGAATAACGGCAATGACGAATACATCCTATACAAATCTCATACAACGTTACCTCGAAGGCTTGGCCAGCGAACAGGAAATTGCACAGGTTGAACAGCTATTCAGCCAGGGAATGGCCGACCAGGAGCTGTACGACACCCTTCGGGCCGACTGGGAGACCATTACCCCTGCCGGACGGGAGTCACTCGAACACCTGCTCGACAAGATCCACCACATCATCCGGCTGAAGGAAATGCAGAAACAGCAATCGTTCAGGCAGCGGTTTATAACCATCTATTCAAGGGTGGCCGCCATTTTGCTGGTGCCGATACTGATGGCCGGACTCTGGTATTTCACGCAACCCGAACCGGTGGCAGACATCCCAACTGAATTGCCTGTCGAGACCTCTATTTATGCCCCCATGGGATCGCGGGTAGCCTTTAACCTGCCCGACGGCACCATGGGCTTTTTGAACAGCGGATCCACACTTACATATACAATACCTTTCGCAAGCAACAGAAATGTTCATTTACAGGGAGAAGCGTGGTTTGATGTTGCCCGTGACGAACAACATCCGTTTGAAATTGGTGCCGGTTCCTCAGCAGTGAGGGTACTAGGCACCAGTTTCAACATCAGTGCCTACCCCAACGAATCGTATGTCGAAGTCGTGCTCGAAGAGGGCAGTGTCGAATTCCAGGCCAATGTCTACACACCTACGGTTCAACTGAAACCCTCTGAGCGAATGGTTTTCAATGGCGAAAAGATACTGATCGAGGAGACCGAGACCGCCAAGTACAGGGGCTGGACCGAAGGTAAACTGATTTTCAGGGGTGACAATATGGACGAGGTAGCCCGTCGGCTCGAACGCTGGTACAATATCGAAGTGGAAGTGGCCGACCAGGCATTAAATGAATATGTCTTCCGTGCCACTTTCGAGGACGATTCACTCGAAGAGGTGTTGAAGTTGTTAAGCATGACATCTCCCATCCGTTATCGCATTACACCCCGGCAGGCTTTGCCCGATGGAAGCTGGAAAAAGGAAAGGGTAAGACTCTATAAAAAATGAATGAACTAAAAACTAAATAACCATGAAAAACAGCAAAGGACCTCCATGAAAAATGTAAGAAAGAAAAGAAGGAAATCGCGCCAACGATTTCCTTCAAAAACTCATAAGAATTTTATTACTAATTAAATCATTGCAAATCTATGAAAAAAAGTAAAACCGTCAACGGGTGGTCCGACCATCCTTTGAAGAAAACCTTTCTGATTATGAGGATAATAGTTTTTCTTCTTCTGGCAACCATCTTTCAAACCTACGCAAATGACGCGTACGCACAACGAACCAAACTCTCGCTCAATTTCAACAACACCGAACTGGAACAGGTACTCGATGCCATCGAGAACCAGAGTGAATTCTTTTTTCTCTACAACGAGAAACTGGTGGATGTAAAACGAAAAGTCTCGGTCAAAGGCAATGACAAGTCAATAAATGAGATCCTGAATACTCTATTTGACGGCACTGATGTAGAGTATTCCATTATAGACCGGAAAATTGTGTTGGCCCCTGAAGATATAACCCAAGAGGTGAAACAGCAACGGGGTGTTACAGGTAAAGTTACTGAACGCACTGGTGCACCTTTACCTGGGGTGACAGTGGTTATTAAAGGAACTACTCAAGGTACAGTAACAGATGTGAATGGAAATTATATTTTAAACAACGTGCCTGAAAATTCAACTCTGATATTTTCATTTGTTGGAATGAGATCACAAGAAGTCTTACTAGATAGCCAAACAGTTATTAATATTGTTTTGGATGTGGATGCTATTGGGATAGAAGAGGTTGTTGCTATTGGTTATGGTACCTTAAGGAAAGAAGAACTAACCAGTGCTGTATCTAGTATAAATTCAGATGATTTTGTTAAAGGTTCAGTCAGGGATGCTGCACAATTGATAAAGGGTCAACTCGCTGGTGTCAATATTATAAATCCTGATGCTAATCCTACAGGAACATCTCAAATTGTATTGCGAGGAGTTACAACGCTGTCAGCTGGTACTCAGCCTCTCATTGTTATTGACGGAGTTCCCGGCAGTTTAACTGATGTTGCACCGGAAGATATCGAAACAATCGATGTTCTCAAAGACGGATCAGCCGCAGCGATTTATGGTACTAGAGGTACAAATGGAGTTGTACTCATTACAACAAAAAAAGTTAGGGGGGAAACACCTGCGACTATTGAATGGAACAGTTATATAACAACACAGACTATTACAAAGACTTTGGAGTTCATGAATGCAGAACAATATGGATCATTGGTCAGTAAAAATAAGCCTGGTGCATTTGATTATGGAGCAAACACGGATTGGGTTAATGAAATATTTCGAACTCCTTTCTCTCATTCGCATAATGTCAGTCTAAAGGGCGGTAGTTCAAGTACAAATTATATTATGAATGTTAATTACCGTGAATTGGAGGGTTTAATGCTTCGTTCTGATAATAATGTTCTTAATGCTCGAATTGAAGCCAATCATTCGATGTTTGAAGGAAAACTTCGACTAAATGGGAATATTATAGGATTTGATCAGACATATTTTTCTGGAGGAGACGGTTATAGTTGGAGGGGCGATGTTTATCGAAATGCTTTAATATACAATCCAACCGATCCGATAAAACAAGAGAACGGAAAATGGACTGAACATCCGGACATGAATAACTATGCAAATCCACTTTCCTTGATTTATGAAACAGAAGGCGAAATTAATATAACAAATTTTAAACCGTTTGGAACAATTTCATACTTTCCAACTGAAAATTTGAATTTTAAGGTGTTAGGCTCGCGAGATATTTTCAACAGAACAGCAGGATATTCAGAATCATTTGACCATTTAAATAGTATAAGAGAGAATAGAAAAGGTTTTGCATCAAGAGGTACCACCAGAAATGTTAATGATCTTTTGGAAATCACATCAAACTATACAAACTCATTTGGCAAACATAATCTTAATTTGCTTGGTGGATACAGTTGGCAACAAAATGTTTATGAGTTTTATTGGATGAATAATTTTAATTTCCCGAGTGATTTATATACCTACAATAATATGTCAGATGGGGCAGCTCTATCCGCGGGAAGAGCTGGAATGGATTCAAATAAAAGTTCGTCAAAATTGGTGAGCTATTTTGCAAGGGTAAATTATAGCCTGGATAATAAATATTTGTTAATGGCAAGTTTAAGATATGAAGGATCTTCGAAGTTTGGTAAAGACCATAAATGGGGAGCCTTTCCTGCAGTATCAGCTGGATGGAATGTAATTAATGAAAACTTCATAAAAGATCTAAGCTTGCCAATTTCACAGTTAAAAATCAGAGCTGGATATGGAATTACTGGTACAGAACCCTCTAGTACCTATCAGTCATTAAGCCGTTTAACATACGGAACAAGATTTTTGAATAATGGTAAATGGGTTCCTGTTATTTATCCTTCATCAAACGCAAACCCTGATTTAAGGTGGGAAACAAAAGAAGAGATAAATTTAGGTTTGGATTTTGGTTTGTTTGACAATAGACTTTCCGGTTCTTTGGATTTATATCAAAGAACTACAAAGGATTTGCTATGGAATTATAATGTTTCAACTCCTCCATACTTGTATGGAAGTGTATTGGCGAATGCAGGCTCCATGGAAAACAAAGGTCTTGAAGTTCAGATAAAGGGTGAGCCAATCAAACAGAAGGATTTCATATGGAGGGCATCGATGAATTACTCCACTAATTCGAATAAACTCCTTTCATTGTCCAATGATAAATTTCAGCTCAAAAGCGGTTACTTTTATACTGGTTCTACTGGAGAGCCTATTCAAACAACAACACATCGGGTTGAAGAGGGTAAGGCGATCGGGAATTTTTATGGCTTTAAGTCAATTGATGTAGATGAGAATGGTTATTGGATAATTGAAGGTAAAGATGGAAAGCCAAAACCTATTTCACAACAACAACCTGATGACAAGAAGTTTCTTGGCAATGGATTACCAAAGCATTATCTCAGTCTGGATAATTCCTTTGTCTATAAACAGTTTGATTTAGATATTACAATGAGGGGTGCATTCAAATATCAAATTTTGAATATGACCAACATGTTTTATGCTGTACCAGTTAGCTTGACAAGAGGTAATGTTATGGTACATACCTATGATAATGTTTATGGTAAAAGACCATTGAATGATTTTCAGGAGCTCCAATACGTAAGCTACTTTATTGAAAATGGAGATTACTGGAA
>CAYWTT010000273.1:0-5730 GCA_964461245.1 uncultured Prolixibacteraceae bacterium
CACTGCATGATGCTGGAAAACTGCTGTTATGACTTTTTTGAGCTTTTAACGCTCAATATGGCGCGTCAGGGATTTTTTGGTGAAATAGTACATGGCGAGGGGGCTTATCTCCACGATCTTCTCTCTTCGAATTTTAATAAGAATGGATACGCTGAAATGTGGAGGCTGCGCGAGAACATGAAGAACGGCAATCTTTATCCCACCCATGGGTTGGGACCCATATGCCAGATCATGAACATCAACCGGGGTGACCAGATGGAATACCTTACCTCTATGCAGTCGGCCGATTTCCAGATGGCTGTCACGGCAAATGAACTGGCCGGGCAGGATGACTTCTTCAAAGAGTTTGCCGGCAGGACCTATCGCGGAAATATGAATAATACCGTAATACGGACCTACAAAGGACGCACGATCCTGATCCAGCACGATGTGACCAGTCCGCGCCCCTATTCCAGGTTACATACCATCGTCGGAACAGAAGGTTTTGCGCAGAAATACCCAAGTCCGGCCAGGATCGCCAAAGGCGACAGCTTTATGACCCCGGAGGAAATCAGTGCAATGGAGGAAAAATTCACTCCGGAGATTGTGAAGAAGGTGGGTGAAATGGCCAAAAAGATCGGCGGCCACGGAGGAATGGATTTTATGATGGATTGGAGATTGATTGATTGTTTGCGTAACGGACTGCCGCTGGATCAGGATGTGTATGATGCTGCCCTGTGGAGTTCAATTTCGCCCCTTAGCCAGCAATCGGTTGCCAGACGTTCCTGTTCGGTCGATATTCCTGATTTTACCAGGGGTGCCTGGAAGATCAACCGGCCTGTCGAACTCACATTGAAAAACGGCGGAACTACGGGTGTAATCATCCGAAACGAAGCATCCAATCAACTGAAAGTCGAATAAACCCGTTTTGAAACCCCTTACCCCAGGGGACCATTTCTTTAAAGCTTACAACAGGAACCTCCTTTTTACCGGGCTGACCAGCTTTTTAACGGATACCTCCGTGAAGATGGTCTATTCGGTAATGCCGATGTTCCTGTTGTCGATCGGCGCTTCAAAAATGAGCTTGTCGCTGATTGAGGGTATTGCTGAAAGTACGGCTTCCCTCCTGAAATCTTTGTCGGGTTTCTGGAGCGACAAGATCGGGAAGAACAAACCTTTCCTGCTGATCGGCTATGGAATCTCCACCCTGGTTATGCCGTTATATTCACTGGTGGTATCACCCGTTCAGGTCCTTTACCTCCGGTTTGTGGAAAGGGTGGGGAAGGGGATCAGAACATCGCCGCGTGACAGTCTTATCGCCGGATCGGTCACCAATGGCGAAACAGGCAGAAATTTTGGTTTCCAAAAGGCGATGGATAATAGCGGAGCCATTGCCGGGCCGCTGCTGGCCTTTTTTCTGTTATACTTTTTTCATGCAAACTACCGGATCATCTTACTGCTTTCCGGGATACCTGCGATCCTGGGGATTTTTGTCATTGTATTTGGTATAAAGGAAGCCAGGAATGGCAGAAACAACCTGTTCACCCGGTTCAGATGGAAGGAATTTCCATCGAGGTATTACCTGTTTTTGGGAATTATCTTTCTTTTTACGCTGGGAAATTCGACCGATGCCCTGCTGATGGTAAAAGCCAACGAGGTGGGAGTGAAGGTTGCCTTTATTCCACTCGTTTACCTGGTTAGCAGTGTGGTATCCGTTTTTTTTCAATCCCTGCTGGGGTTTTATCCGACAAAAAAGGGAAAGAGAAGATGCTGGTCATCGGTTTCCTGATCTACGCCCTGGTTTACTAGGGATTTGGCAGGACCCACCGCATCGGGACCATCATATTCCTATTTGCTCTTTATGGTTTGTATTCTGCGATGACCGACAGTATACAGAAAGCTTTTGTTTCGGATATTGTCGGGAAAGGCAAAAAAGGCACGGGGCTGGGCATATACCACGCCCTGATGGGGATTACACTGCTGCCGGCCAGTCTCATCGCGGGATTCCTGTATGACAGGGTCAATTCGTCAGTCCCCTTTTATTTTGGTGCCGGTGCAGCATTGACCTCGGCGGTTCTGATGGTTTTGTTCATAATGGGCACAAAAGGGAAAAACGTAGTATAATTCTGCATTATTCAGCGTTTTTTCCTCAAGTTCATGTCAGGACTACCAGCTTCCTCCTGCTCCGCCACCGCCAAAGCTTCCTCCTCCGAAACCGCCGAAGCCGCCTCCTCCGCCACCGCCAAAGCCGCCAAAACCTCCTCTTCCTCCGGAAAAATCAGACCAGGAACCGCTGTGACCTTTGGATCCCATCATTCCCATCAATATCCAGAAAGGCAGATCACGCCGGCCTGCATTGAAAGATCTTCTGTTTCCTCCCCGTAAAAGTGGAAGTACAACAAACAGGATGATCAGTATCAGGAAGAGGATGCCTCCACCGCTGAAACCGTTATTTGCCTCACCGCCCAGGTATTGGTCGGCTGTATATTCTCCCCTGGCCAAATCCATGATGATCCGGCAGCCTTTCATGATTCCTCCGAAATAGTCATTTTCCCTGAATTTCGGGATCATCTCATTGTCAATGATTTTCCCGTTGGCTACGGCATCCGGAATAACTCCCTCCAGACCATATCCTACGGCAATGAAAACCTGTCCTTTTTCATTCCCGGTTTTAGGTTTCACCAGTACGACTATCCCGTTATTTTTTCCTTTCTGACCCACACCCCATTTTTCGCCTATGCGAAACGCCATGTCGGCAGGATCATACCCGTTAAGCGAAGGGAGGGTTACCACAGCAATCTGTGTGGTTGTCTTTTGGGCAAACTGCACCAGTGAATCTTCCAGCACGGAAACCTGTGCAGGATCCAGGATGCCGGCAAGGTCATTTACCAGTCTGGCTGGTTCAGGCCTGACCGGAACCTGGGCCAGGTTGATAAATGGCAGGAAAACTACCAGCCACCACAAATGTTTATACCATCTGATCTTCATATTCTCATCCTTCTATATCTCCAAATGAAATATCATTGGAGAGTTCGTCCACATCATCGTTTTGAAAGGGAAAGTGTTCACGGAGCTGTTCTCCTGCAATGCGTATGCCTTCAGTGAGACCTTCCGTGATTTGCCCTGTCTTAAAGTACTCCAGAACGGTTTCTTTGACTTCATTCCAGAAATTTGCAGGTACTTTTTCATTTATGCCTGCATCCCCGATGATCACAAATTTCCGGTCACTGACAGCCACATAAAACAAGATCCCGTTTCTGAGTTTTGTTTTATGCATTTCCAGTTTTTCAAAAACATCCACGGCCCTGTCAAAGACATTCTTTTTGCATTTGTCCTCCATATGGACCCTGATTTCGCCCGATGTGTTGGTTTCGGCCACTTCGATGGCCCGCCTGATCGCGGCTTTTTTTTCGTCCGAAAAATCTTCCCAGAAATTCATGATAATTTTAATTAGTATACTGACTTATCTTTTACCTGAGGACAGCTTCTGGCTGAATCCTGTAACAGGTTGCCGGAAGCCTTTAAAATTTGACCTGCGGTGCTCTTTCTGCGCCCTGGGCTGCTTCAAAATAGGCTTTCTTCCGGAATCCGAATATCTTGGCCGTGATCAGTTCAGGAAAGCGGCGGATATAAGCATTGTACGACTGGGTCGTTTCATTGAATTTTTGCCTTTCCACGGTAATCCTGTTCTCCGTGCCTTCCAGCTGAGCCTGTAAATCGAGGAAATTCTGGTTGGCTTTCAGGTCGGGATATTGTTCGACCACCACCATCAGCCTGCTTAATGCCGAAGACAGCCCCCCCTGGGCATTCTGAAACTGCTGAATGGCTTCAGGGGTCAGATTGGCAGGGTCAATCTTCACGGAGGTCGCCTGTGAACGGGCTTCGATAACTTTGGTAAAGGTTTCCTGTTCATGTTGGGCATACCCCTTAACTGTCTCTACCAGGTTGGGTATAAGGTCGGCACGGCGCTGATACACATTTTCAACCTGCGACCAGGCTGAAGTCACGGCTTCATCCATCGTGACCATCTTATTATATCCACAGGAGGAAAAAAGAAATCCGGTTATAACGGCAGTAATAAGTAAGAGACTTTTTTTCATACCATACATTTTTTAGCAAATATTACTTAAGAATGTTAAAAATCATCGGAAATATCGGAGAAACCCCATATTTTACCGCTAAAATACATTTTTCAACAGATAAAAAGTTTTTATAATGACAAACCTTGCCTTCAGTACTGCCATTCAAACGGGAATTCCTTCGGTATTGCCGGACCCCAGGCCATATGATCCCACGGTCAGCCATGCTCCCCGCCGGAAGAGTGCGCTCACGCGGGAGGAAAAAGTCTTGGCACTCAGGAATGCCCTGCGGTACTTCCCTGCAGTGTTTCACCCTGTACTGGGGCCTGAATTTCGGGATGAAATGGAGCGTTTCGGCCGGATTTACATGTACCGGTTCCGTCCCGGTTATGAAATGAAAGCCCGTCCCCTGGGTGAATATCCGGCAAAATCACTACAGGCAGCGGCCATCATGTTAATGATCCAGAACAACCTGGATCCGGCAGTGGCCCAGCATCCCCACGAGCTGATCACATACGGCGGGAACGGGGCGGTTTTTCAGAACTGGGCCCAGTATCTGCTGACCATGAAATATCTTTCCGAAATGACGGATGAGCAAACTCTGGTTGTCTATTCAGGCCATCCGCTGGGGCTTTTCCCTTCACACCGGGATGCACCCCGCCTGGTAGTGACCAATGGGATGATGATCCCGAACTATTCTTCAAAGGAGGATTACGAAAGATTCAATACCCTTGGCGTGACTCAATATGGACAGATGACTGCGGGCAGTTACATGTATATCGGCCCCCAAGGGATCGTACACGGAACGGCTATTACCGTTATGAATGCAGCCCGGCTTCATGCATCAGGCAATCCGGCAGGGAAGCTATTTGTGACTTCCGGACTGGGCGGTATGTCGGGAGCCCAACCCAAGGCAGCTGTGATTGCAGGAATGGTATGTGTGGTGGCAGAGATCAATCCCCAGGCTGTCCTGAAACGGGATGAGCAGGGATGGATCGACGAAGTTTATGAATCTCTTCCTGGGTTGATTCACCGGATGGAAACTGCACGGGAAAGGAAGAAAGCGGTATCGCTGGCCTACCTGGGGAACGTGGTGGATCTATGGGAAGAGTTAGCCCGGAGGGAGATTCCTGTGGACCTGGGCTCCGACCAGACTTCCCTGCATAATCCCTTTGCGGGGGGGTATTATCCTGTGGGTTTGTCGTTTGAAGCATCAAACCGGATGATGGTGGAAGAGCCTCTCCTGTTCCGGGAGAAGGTTGCTGAATCACTAAGAAGGCAGGTTGCCGCCATTAATTGTCTCAGTAAGAAAGGGATGTATTTCTGGGATTACGGGAATGCATTCCTGCTGGAGGCAGGGAGGGCAGGGGCCGACGTATTTGCAGCAGAAAGCCGGTACCGCTATCCTTCCTATGTGCAGGATATCATGGGCCCCCTCTTCTTCGATTTCGGATTTGGCCCCTTTAGGTGGGTATGCACATCGGGAAATCCGGCTGATCTGGCAGAAACCGACCGGATTGCCACGCATGTGCTGGAAAAACTGCTCGTAAAAGCTCCTTCCGAAATAAAATGCCAGCTGAGGGATAACCTGAACTGGATTAGGGAGGCAGGCAGAAACCGCCTGGTTGTTGGATCACAGGCTAGGATACTGTATGCCGATGCAGTTGGCCGC
>CAYWTT010000274.1:0-5713 GCA_964461245.1 uncultured Prolixibacteraceae bacterium
GGGGTATAACACCTTCCGTTCGCCATTACCATTGCCACCCCTGACGGAGGAGCCATCGACAACATCCTGATCGACAGTTTATATGCTTACAATACCGGCAACGCCATTTTCCTGCGGATAGGTGCCCGGTCGCACAAGGAGCGGCGCGGTTCAATGAACAATATCACCATTCAGAACATGGAAGCAGAGATTCCGGCTACCAAGCCGGATGCCGGTTATGAATACGAAGGACCGGTGGAAGACCTGCCACGGAATATCTCTCCTGCTGCCATCGTGGGACTTCCAGGCCAGGAGATCACCAACGTTGCCTTACGGAATATACGACTGGTATATCCTGGAGGGAGCAATCCCCGCTATGCCTGTCGAGGGATCAAACCGGCAGACCTGGACAGTATTCCGGAAATGGCATCCTCTTATCCTGAATTTTCCCAGTTCAAAGAGCTTCCGGCCTGGGGTTTCTATGTGCGTCATGCCAGAAACATCACTTTTGAAAACGTCACTCTGACAGCCAAAGCTCCGGAATATCGCCCGGCTATCGTAATGGATGATGTCAGGGTTGCCCTTCTTTCCGGTATGAAATACGACGAACCGGGTAAAGCCAAAAAGCAGGTCCATCTTTACAAATCATCAGAAGTTATTCAGAAGAAGTAAAATCCGGATGATGTTTATTAGTTAAATTATGATTACTATGAAAAAAACAACCATATTATCTCTGATCCTGGTATTTCTTACCACCATGATGTTATGGGCTAAGGATTACAAAGCCTCAGATTTCGGAGCCAAAGCTGACGGCATCACCCTGAATACCTGCATTATCCAGAAAGCTATCGACTATGTCCATGAAAACGGGGGTGGACGGTTGATTTTTGAAGCAGGCAATTACCTCACGGGAAGCATTTACCTCAAATCAAATGTAACGCTTCATCTGGATTACGGGGCAACCATTCTGGGATCCACCAATCCCTTCGATTATGTGAAAGATAAAAAAATCGGATGGATGTCAATGATTTTTGCCGTGAACCAGGAAAATATCGGCATTACAGGCAAAGGAACCATTAACGGACGGGGTTTCCTGACAGCCAACAACATGGTGGCATACATCCATCGTGGCATATATACCGATCCCCTGAAACTGGACCGACCCAACGAGACCAACCGGCCCCAGAACATCTATTTCAGGGAGTGCAGAAATGTGAAGGTCACCGGAATTACCCTGCGTGATCCTGCCAGCTGGAACCAAACCTACGATCAGTGTGTAAACCTTTATGTATCAGATGTATACGTCGACAGCAAATCATACTGGAATAATGACGGGATCGATGTGGTGGACTGTGATACCGTGGAGATCAGAAACTGCTATTTTGATGCCGCCGACGATGTGATCTGCTTTAAGTCGCATGATCCGAAGAAAATTTGCCAGAATGTGATCGTTGACAATTGTGTGGGACGGTCAAGTGCCAATGGACTGAAATTCGGGACCGTTTCCCGCGGAGGTTTCCGTAATTTCAAGGTAACCAACCTGACCATTTTCGATACTTTCCGTTCAGCCATCACTTTTGCTGCCGTAGATGGCGGAGAGATTGAAAATATTGTGGTGGATGGAGTCCGTTCAATCAACACGGGGAACGTGATATACCTGCGCATAGGCGACCGGTGGAGCCAGGGCAAAAAGCCGTTTATGAGCGACATATATATATCCAATGTGTATGCTGAAGTTCCCTATGGAAAGCCTGATGCCGGATACAATTATGAAGGCCCGGTCGAAGACCTCCCTCGTAACATATCTCCGGCCAGTATTGTCGGACTCCCCGATTATAAAATTCATAATGTGAAACTGAAAAATATCGAAATAGTCTATCCGGGCGCCGGAAATCCGCTCTATGCAAAACGGGGTCTGACTCCGGCCGAGTTGGACAGTATCCCGGAAATGCGCACCGCATATCCTGAATTCTCCCAATTCAAGGAGTTACCGGCGTGGGGATTTTATATCCGTCATGCCGAAGGGATCGAATTTGAAAATGTGACCCTGACCGCCCTTAAGAAAGACTACCGCCCGGCAATCGTGGTCGACGGGGTATCGGGGGCCACTTTCAGGGGTGTGAAATTCAACGAACCGGCGAGTAACGGTAAACAGCAGATTTTTGAATATAAATCTGAAAATGTGAAAGTGGAATAAGTTTTTTGAAAAAGTTGTCAGTTATCAGTTATCAGTAATCTGTTGAAAGATGAATAAAATAAAACAGTCAATCATAAGTGTCCTTTTGCTGTCATCCTTAACCCTTTCGGCAAAGGACTATAAAGCCTCCCTATTTGGGGTCAAATCCGACGGAAGTACGCTGAACACCAAATCGATCCAGAAAGCGGTGGATTTTATCAGTGAGAACGGCGGAGGCCGTTTGGTATTCTATGTGGGACGATACCTGACCGGAACCATTCAGCTGAAAAGCAATGTGACTATTCAGCTGGAGGAAGGCGCCGTTCTGGTGGCTACTTCTTCCATATACGATTATTACGGGATGAACGGAATGAAAGCCCTGGTATGGGCCGATGGCCAGCAGAATATCGGCATTACCGGGAAAGGAGTCATTGAAGGCCAGGGAGCAGCTGTTCTGGAACAAATCAATACCCAGATCCGGAAAGGTTACCTTCAGGAAGATCCGGGTAAGGCAAAACCAGCTCTGATCGCCCTGAATAATTGTGGCAACATCTGCATTGAAGAGTTAAACCTGATGAATGCCTGCGGAAGTGTGCAGTTGTATAACGGTTGCAGAAACATGAAAGTCAGTGGAGTTACGATAAAGAGTACAGTTGTGCCGGAGACTGCAGGGTTGGCCTTGTCGGGATGTGACGGAGTAAAATTGAGTAACCTCTTTTTTGAGACCTCCGGGAAAGAGCTGGCAACCGACGGAAAGTCTAAAAACCTGGTGGTGTCAAACTGTCAAAACAGCGGGGGAAAGAAAATTACCGCAAAGAATTAACCGCAGGGGATTTCACATTCAGAGCCTGACCATAACTGGGCGGAGAAAGTTTCCTTACTCTTATCCGGAATCCCGGTTGAGGTGTGAATCTCACATTTGCCGGCGTTCTAGTTTGCATAGTATAAATGAGTAATCAATCCGAGATGGTTTCAAAGAGATTTAATTCGGTAATATGGATGGATCTGGTCAGATGTTTTCTGTTTACAGCTTTTATCTTGTTTCTGGGTGTAAGTGTGAAAGCTCAGACCGGAAGGACGATTTCCCTGGATGGTTCATGGAAATTGTTCTATGGCGTTTACGACCAGGATGCACCCCTCTTTCCGGCCGGATTGAGGGCCAGGAAGTGGCCGGAAATTGAGGCAAAAGTTCCGGGGAATGTGGAACTTGACCTGTGGGCAGCCGGTCATATAAAAAATCCGGAGGTAGGCAACCACATATATGATCTCCGGAAATATGAAGCATACCAGTGGTGGTATTTTCGTTCATTCCAAACGCCGGAATTCAGTCAGGGTGACCATGTTGAACTGGTTTTTGACGGAATCGACTGTATGGGTACGGTGTGGGTTAACGACAGTCTGGTCGGTAAAGCTGATAATATGTTCATTGAATACCGGTTTGACGTGACCCGGTATCTGAAACCCGGGGGAGAGAATGAGGTCTGCATCCGGATAGATCCGGCAGTCTTTGAAGCACGGAAATATTTCAATGCAGAAGTGGGAGCCCGAAAATATTCCCGTGTGGAGCAGGTTCATGTCAGAAAAGCTCCGCACATGTACGGCTGGGATATCATGCCACGCCTGATAAGTGCCGGTTTGTGGAGGGGTGTCCACCTCGATGTCTTACCTGCAACCCGGATAAAGGATATTTTCTGGATGACAGATGAAGTGAATGTTCCGGCGAAAACAGCCCAGTTACTGGTCGACTGGCAAATAAGCAGCGGGAGTCCGGCGGTAGACGGCATGAGTATGGAAGTGACCCTTAAGCTGCAAAACAAAACTGTGTATGACCAGGTTATCGCATTGTACAACCACTGTTTCCGTCAGGTCGTTCCGCTTGAAAATGTCAGCTTCTGGTGGCCGAGGGGATATGGTGAACCGGTTTTATATGATGCCATTGTGCGTCTTGTGGATAATAAAAAGCACGTCATTGATGAAAAGCAGCAAAAAGTAGGGATTCGTACTGCCGAATTGGTTTTTTCAGATGGTTCTTCAGCGAATGACCCCTCGGAATTTGTATTCAGGATAAACGGAGAGAAAATATTTGTGAAAGGTACCAACTGGGTGCCGCTCGACGCTTTCCACAGCAGGGACAGGGAGCATCTGGAGAGTGTTTTCGGAATGATTACCGACCTGAATTGCAACATGATCCGCTGTTGGGGCGGGAATGTCTATGAAGATCACGACTTTTTTGACCTGTGCGATCAAAACGGGGTGATGGTCTGGCAGGATTTTTCCATGGCCGGTACGGCATACCCGCAGGATAATGAGTTTGCAGACAAGATCAGGGAGGAAGCCACCCGCATAGTGGTTAAGCTCCGGAACCATCCTTCACTAGTTTTATGGAGTGGGAACAATGAAATAGACATCTCCCTGGGCTGGAATTTTAAAAAGCCGCTTGATCCGGGTCTGGACCGGATCAGCAGGGAAGTACTTCCCCGTGTGGTATGGGAATTTGATCCCCTTCGTTCCTATCTGCCTAGTTCACCTTATATCACCCAGGAATGTTACCGGCACGGGAATGACCCGGCTTACATGCCCGAAGTGCATCTGTGGGGACCGCGGGGCTATTACAAAATCCCCTTTTATACCACGGATGTGAAAGCCCATTTTGTCAGTGAGATAGGCTATCATGGCTGTCCGAACCGCAGCAGCCTGGAGAAAATGTTCGATCCGGAATATCTTTATCCCTGGACAGCAGATGGGAAATGGAATGACCAATGGCAGACCAAAGCGGTGCGGTCAAACCGGGAATTGACCATCACCCTGGAAAGGAATGACCTGATGATCAAACAGGTTAAAGCTTTGTTCGGTGAGTGTCCCCGGGATCTGGACCGGTTCATCTTTGCATCGCAGACAGTGCAGGCCGAAGCCATGAAATTTTTTATTGAACTCTGGCGTATGGATAAATTCCATAAAACGGGGATTATCTGGTGGAACCTGCGCGACGGATGGCCTATCATCTCGGATGCCGTGGTCGACTATTACAACAGCAGGAAAATGGCCTATTATTACATCAGACAGGTGCAGCACGATGTCTGTGTGATGATTGGCGATGACAGCGAGGGGCTTCATCCTGTGGTGGCTGTGAACGATACCCGTGAAGAAAAGTCAGGGGTGGTTACCGTGCGTGATGCCGACAACGGGAAGATCCTGTTTTCGGGATCGTATAAAATACCGGTCAACGGAAAGACGCTGGTCGGATATATTCCGGAAGAAAACCGGCAGGCCATGTGGTTGATCGATTACACTGTGGGAGACACCCATTTCGAAAATCACTACCTGGCGGGGAAAGCCCCCTTTAATCTTACGGATTATCTCCGCTGGGCAGAAAAGATCAATGCCAGGGGAAGTGATAAATGACCGGATTTCAGCAATAGTTATGTAAAAAATGAAACCGAAGATTCTGATCCGGATCCTTGTTCCGTTGATCTGACTAATCTGAAAAACCAATATGAGATTAAAACTGCAATTTGTTAAACTGAATCATCCTGCTGGGAATTTATTTATTCTGATTTT
>CAYWTT010000275.1:0-5710 GCA_964461245.1 uncultured Prolixibacteraceae bacterium
GGGTTGTTTTCCCTGTATGTTGCCATTGATGAAGTTCCATTCCGATCCTTCAAATGTCTTTTCTGTTGCATTATCCAGGAATTCCTTCCAGCGGTATCCTGGAAGATAGGCATGCCAACTGTTGAGGTCGGTTGCCACGTGATCGTAATTGCAGGCTGAATTGTCTTCGACCGCACGCGTGGGATCAATCTGCTTCACCAGGTGGTACATTTCCTCTACCCATTTTTGGGTGGTTGGAAGATATTCCCGTTTTTTCTCTTCCTTGTTTGTGGTGGTAAACAAGCCCCAGGTTTCATTGAAAAGCACCCATGAAAATATGGATGGATGGTTGTAATCACGTTCGATCATTCCCCTCATGGCCGTTTCCCATTCTTTATACTGTGCCGGTTCGGGCTCTCCCCATGAATTGGGAACATCTGCCATAATAAGCAATCCCAGCCTGTCTGCCCAGTATAGTTTCCGGGGAATCTCAACCTTGATGTGAATCCGGTTGCCGTTCAGACCGATCTTTTTGGAATTCAGGATCTCATTCCGCATAAATTCATCAGTCGGGAAAGTATAAAAACCATCGGGATGGTAACTCTGATCCAGCGTCAGTTGCAGATAGAGCGGTTTGTTGTTTAATGCGACATACGGGTAATTCAGTCCCGGCAAGTTCACCACACTGATCTTTCTCATGCCAAAATAGGTGTTCACCTTATCGGTCTCACGGTTGTCGACGGTAACCGATGCCTGGATGTCATAAAGAAACGGGTCATCAAGATCCCAGAGATGCATTTTTGTGATCGGTATTTGGAATACCGCTTCTGAACTTCCCTTCTCTATTTTTTGAAGTATTTCGGATTTTGACTGATTGCCGTTCAGAAATTTGATTTTCAGGCCGGCATCTGCCGGCGCAGGGGAGTTAAGAACTGCTTTTACCTCAACCAGCGATTTATCAATATCGGGAGTGAAGTGAATATTCTTCAGATAAACTTCTCCCCTTGCCTCCAGGTATACGGTTTGCCAGATCCCTTTTGCCTCTCCGTATCCCTGTTTGCCATACAGCTTAAAAGGATGAGGAGTATCGTCAACCCGTAACATCAGTTTCTGTGGCTTCCCTTTCTTCAGGAAAGGGGTGATGTTGAATTCAAATGGCGTATATCCCCCCTGGTAAGTGCCCAACAGGTGGCCATCCAGCCAGGCTGTGGTTTTCCAGTCGCTGGCCCCGACCACAACAAATACATTTTTCCCTTCCCATCCTGCCGGTATGGTAATCTCCCGTGCATACCATGCAATTTCAGCTTCATTGTTCACTCCGGAAAGTTTAGACCCCCATGGAAAAGGAACCAGAATCCTTTTATCGAAGATTACTGTACCGGAGTGCCAGTTTTCAGACTCACCGGCATTTTCTTTGTCAAATTTGAAACTCCACCAGCCGTTCAGATTGATCCATTGTTCACGCATAAAATCGGGGCGTGGATGCTCGGGCAACGGAATTTCCCCGGTATTCTGGCTGAAAACCTGCCCGTAACCGGCAATGATAAACAGAAAAATCAGGGTGGTCAGTAAATTCTTGATCATAGTAACGCTGTTTGATATGTTTGATAAACTTTTACAGGAGTGGCAGAACAATCCGTACGGGATTGGTGTTTGTTTGCCTTGACTTCCCGGAACTGCAATTACGGAAAATTTTATGAGAAAAAAAACATCTGTAAACGGTTCTTGACTGAAAGGTCGCTAATGACAAATTGCTCCTCCTGTAAAGTGTCGGGATTACCATCAGGGGAGAGAAGCCCGTCCGAATGGCTTCTGCCGGGCGGACAATCCCCTTCCTGTAAAGTGTTGAACTCATTGTAGCTCCAGCTGTCCGGAGCGATCTTATAATCTGTCATCTCCACATTGTGCCCAAATTTGCGGGTCTGAATTCGGGAAAATGCCTGTTGTATTTGCTTATCGATCTTTTCAGGATCATTTTTTGCCAATTGTGTGGCCAGTAACGGTTGTTGTCAGTTTACCGGTTGGAATATATAAAGTAAATCGTTAAATTGTTGCGGGTTATGTATTATTACTTCTGCATGATGAGAAACAGTCTCGTTTTACTTTCCTGTCTTGTTTTATTCTCGTACTGGGGTTTTGCCCATCCCCTCCGTAAAAAGCTGACTATTGTCAAAACCTCTGAAGCACCCAAAATTGATGGTCTTCCCTTAGATAAAGTATGGGAGCTGGCCATTCCGATCACTGATTTCGTTCAGCACAGCCCGGTAAACGGCGGTGAACCATCCCAACGGACAGAAGTGAGGTTGTTGTACGACGATGCTGCAATTTATGTTCTGGCCCTGCTTTATGACACCTGTCCTGATTCCATTTTCCGTGAACTGGGTGAAAGGGATTCGGGAAATGAAGCCAGTGCTGACCTCTTTTCACTGGAAATGAACCCGGATAACAACGGACTGAATAATGTGGAGTTCATGGTTTCGGCATCCGGTGTCCAGATGGATTCCAAAAACTCGCTCGATTCCATGTATAAAAGCTGGGATGCAGTTTGGAAAAGTGATGTGTCCATTAATAAAAACGGCTGGATTGCCGAGATGGAAATACCATTTTCCGCCATTCGATTTCCCAAAAAAGAGGTGCAGTTATGGGAGATCAATTTTTACAGACTGATTAAACGGAAGGGCGAAGGCATTACCTGGAATTTTGTGGACAGGAACAAGAAAGGATGGCTTAACCAGGCAGGAGAGATGCATGGGCTCAGGAACATCAATCCTCCCGTAAGATTGTCATTTATGCCTTACCTGACCACATATCATAACCTGGAAAAATGGTCATTCAAGGGGGGAATGGATATCAAATACGGCCTGAATGAAAGTTATACGCTCGATATGATGCTTATTCCTGATTTCGGGCAAATTCGCGGGGATGATGATGTACTCAATCTGAGCGTGGTTGAAACCAAATATGACGAAAAAAGGCAGTTCTTTACAGAGGGGAGGGAGTTGTTTAACCGGGGCGATATCTTTTATTCCCGGCGCATTGGCGGGATGCCTAAAGACCACGACAGGATCGCTGAAAGAACTAATCCGAATGAAGTGATCGTCCGCAATCCCAAAGAGACATACTTATACAACGCATCCAAAATTTCAGGACATTCTCCTTCAGGTTGGGGATTCGGGATGCTGAATGCGGTCACACGCAAGCAGGAAGCGCTGGTCAGGGATACCGTTACCGGATTTTCAAGAAAAATCACTACCCAGGAGGTCAGCAACTATAATTTGCTCGTGGTTAACAAGGATATCGGTAAAGAGTCTTATATCAGCTGGGTGAACAGCAATGTGGCGATTCCTGCAAACCGTTACATGGCCAATGTCTCGGGACTGGATTTCAAATACCGGTTCAGGGATCATGTCCTTTTCAGCAATGCCTTTCTGAGTTACCATCATCAGCAAAATGGGCCTGACGAAGCTAATCAGTTCGGACACCGCTTCAACCTTAATATGGCAAAAGTAACCGGAATCTTTCGTTATACGCTGGAAAACAAAATTCTGAGCCATACATATAATCCCCGGGATTTTGGTTATCTTGATTATAATAACCAGATAATCAATGTGCTTCGGCTCCAGTATTTTCGGTATACCCCCTCCCGGCACTTCAATGAAGTAACCGGCGAACTGGCATTTAGTTATGTCAATCTATATAAGCCCTTCTCTTACAGTAAGTTTGAAATGACCGGGAACCTAAAGCTCCTGTTCCCGGAATTGAATTACGTGAAGTTCAATTTCCTGGCAGCACCGGTGAAAAAGTACGATTACTTTGAACCCCGCGTGGAAGGCTGGAAATTTAAAGAGCCACCGGTCTTTTTTGCAGGCATTGAATATTCTTCTGATTTTCGCAGGGAAATGGCATTCAAAATGGGTGCCGGATATCTGCAAGCCACCCGGTATGGGAAAAACGGGATCAACCTGATGATTCAGCCCCATTACCGGGCCAGCGACCGTCTTTCTTTCGATTTTCAGTCGGGTTTTATCTTCTCACATCATGCTATTGGATATGTGGAAAGAAACCTGAGGGCCGATTCGATTTTCTTCGGACAAAGGAACATCCGGAACATGGAAAACATCGTAACCGTCAAATTCTCCTTTTCCAATAAAAGCGCGCTGAACCTCCGGCTGAGACATTACTGGTCGAACGTCAGGTATCAATCCTTTTACTTTTTGGAAAGAAGCGGTGATTTAGCTGATATCCTTTTGCCCGATGAGTACGATGCCAATGTAAATCTTTTCAACAGCGACATTTCCTATATCTGGCAGTTTCTACCGGGAAGTGAGCTGAGTCTTGTATGGAAAAACTATTTTTCAGACTATGGGCAGGACACTTCCCGAACCTATTTCAAAAACCTGAAAGAGGTTTTTTCATTCTCAGCGCTGAACAGTTTGTCGCTAAGAGTTATTTATTATCTTGATTATCAAATGATAAAGAAGATAATCTGATACCCGGGACCTTTCAGATACATCACCCCTTTTCGGATTTGCCTGAAGTGGGGGCAAGGGAAGTAAGCAGTTTTTTGGTCCGGTTATTTGTCTATATATCTGTTTCCCATCACTACCCCCGGAACCGAAGGTTCTTTAACCATAATTGTGCCAATTTTATATCTGTGCTGGCCGTCATCTGCTCTGAGAGGAAGAGCGATTTCAGGGGTTCCGTCTTTCAATCCGACCGACACAAAAATGTCATATACTCCCGGTTTTGTATTGGGTGTCACCGGGCCGGCATAAAATTCACTTCCTGGGCGCTGTTCCATTTGCAGGGTAAAATCATTGAAGAATTTTGCCGGAGTCAGAAATCCGATGTTGAATGTGCTTTCCCTGGATTCTGCAGGAATTGCATCGGGCGTGCCGGTTTTCAGGTTTTTCAAGTCGAAACTGTCGTCCACCAGGAGGGAAACGATCCCTCCTTTTTCATCTTTGAGGGTCAGTGCCGGGAATCCTCCCTGGTAACAGGGAGCCACCCCTGCATTGGCCCAGGTCCATTTTATCCTGAACCGTTCCCCGATTTCCACGGCCCCGGGATAAATGATTTCATGAAGCTGAATGCGATAACCCAGACGCAGGTTTATTTTCTCTATGTACTCCTTGTTTTCATTGTAAAACTCCTGGGGCCACCAGTGTATGGACAGATAGCTGCAGTGATAGTCCTCGACCGATTTGATCAGCAGGTCGCCGAACCATGCGCCCCTGGTCCTGGAAAGGCCGTAATGCTCATGTTCCACAATGACCGGCATAGTGGGCCAGTAACGGCCGGCCAGTTCGGCATGGTACCATGAATTCGGCGGAACGTTAACCAATATGCTGTCATCGCGCAGGGTCACCCCCTTTGAACGGGCATAATCCGTAAGCGGGAATGAGGATCCAGGGACACTGGAACCTACCACGTCGTCACTGATACATAACAAGGTCTTTTTGAAGTATTTCGTATAGAGATCAATTTGCCTGGTTACCGCTTTCTCGGTGACTTCCTTGGACAGGCGACTGCTTGCTCCCGTATGCCCCTCACCCCAAAGCCCGAAGGTTCCGATATCGATGAAAGCGACATTCGGGTTCCCGTCATAGTGTTCAGCCAGTTTTCTGATAAGGTTCTCCAGTTTCTCCAGATAGATGGGATCCAGGTAATCAGGCTCCCAGAGCTGACCGTTGGGATCGGGTCCTTTCCCTTTGGTGAACCATACCCCTTT
>CAYWTT010000276.1:0-5710 GCA_964461245.1 uncultured Prolixibacteraceae bacterium
CTGCATCATTTATGAAACCCTCGCGGAGGGCAAAAAAGCCGAATTTGGCACCTATCCACATGCCGGGTCGCGCATTAAAGCAGGGACCAGCCTGGATGAAAGTTTCACCATCGTTGCTGTAGCTGAAGGTACATTGGGCTCCCGGCTCCACCTTCAGCCTGAAGAATATCTCTCCGGTTCCGTTCCCGGCTGTGTAAATGATCTCTTCTGCCTTTCCCTTATCCGCACTGAGGCAGCGAACTCCCAATATATTCAGCTTTCCGCCGATCATTTTAAGGGAAACATAGTGGTAGTCGAGTCCCATCACGATGAAGCCGGCTTCTTCCCCGTCAAAATGGGGATTGAAACGGAGCCTGGCAGTAGCCATGAACTCTTCGGCCGGAAATTTCTGCAGCATCAGGTTGGGGATATTCCACATACCTGAAACACCGGCCGGACGGGGAATGCAATTCAGTCTGAAAAATCCCTGGTATCCGGCAGGAAAACCATAAGTAATCCTGGGATTGGCATGCCATTGCCACTGCAGTCCCATATACGGTGTGTCGAACTCATCGCTTTCGGGAGGAGTGTTAACCTTACAGAGTTTCCCGACATTGGGCTTGGTCCAGGCAGTCACCGGTTCGCCGCAGCCATTTTCATCCGGATCGTTCCCGATCACCGGCCAGTCGTTGATCCATTTCATGGGGTTGAGGTGAACCACCCTTCCATATGCTCCTTTGTCCTGGAAATGCATAAACCAGTATTCTCCCGAGGGTGTATTCACCCATCCGCCCTGATGAGGGCCATTGATGGGGCTGTTTCCCTGGGCCATCACTGTTTTGGCTTCATAGGGTCCGTAGACGTTCCTGGAGCGGAGCACCAGCTGCCAGCCTGGCTTTACTCCTCCTGCCGGTGCAAAAATATAATACCACCCATTTCTTTTGTAAAATTTGGGTCCTTCAATGGTAGGATGGTCTTTGCTTCCTTCAAACACCATTACCGGTTGGCCGTATAGTTGGGTGCCATCGGAAGTCATGCGGTCGACCATCAGGATGCTCTTTATTCCTGCTCTCGAACCGGCGAAGGCAAAAACAAGATAGGCATTCCCGTCCTCATCCCATAAGGGGGAGGGATCGATCAGCCCCTTACCTCCCGCCACCAGCAGGGGATCACTCCACGGACCTGCAGGATCTGAGGCTTTGATCACGTATATGCCGTAATCGGGTTCAGGATAGTAGATATAAAATTCATCGTTGTGAAAGCGTATACAAGGCGCCCATACCCCCTTCCCATGCTGAGGCTTGTCAAACACATCCTCCGGTGTGAGCTTGTCAAGGGCATAACCGATCAGCCTCCAGTTGACCAGGTCGTATGATTGCAGGACGGGAATCCCCGGGATACAGTTGAAGGAGGATGCGACCAGGAAGTAACGGTCACCCACCCTGATTACGTCAGGGTCGGAGTAATCGGCATGCAGGACCGGATTCTTGTATGTTCCGTCACCCTGGTCAGCAACCCAGGATTTTGAGACACTGACATTATCCTGGCCTTGAGATATCAGGGAAAAAAGAAGGGAAAAGAGTATGGGTAACTGCAGGCAAGACCATTTTTTTCTCATAGATGATTTTTTATCACAGTTTTACATAGGTTTTGGTCTGATTTCTGATAAACCTGTCCGGAGAAGCACTTTGCCGGTCCTGACTACCCTGACCCCGGGAATGGCATTGGTGTCCGATGCATCGGAATTGGTCTTTGACCTTTAAACAGGTAACAAATTCCGCTTCAAACTGGAAAGAGTTGCCCGTGATCATTTGCGTGATCCGGACAACTCCATAATCCTACTCCATATTTATTCTATTTACTAAAAGTCCATATTGCAGGTTTGGGTTAATATCCATCATTCTGCCAGAATCCCTGACCTTTGGAGGTGCTGAAATTAGTCACTGCGTCGAGCTGCGCCTGGGGTATCGGACGGTAATAGTGAATATCCTTGATCTGTCCCGAAGCCTGGGCATTGTATTTTTTTACCCTGTCTACCAGTGTTTTGGTCCTTTTCAGGTCGAACCAACGTTGTTGTTCGCCACACAATTCAATGGCACGCTCATCCAGAATAGTGTTGATATCCACCGTACCTTTCAGGGTATTGTCTTTGCCTGTTTTTGCACGCACCGTCCGCAACTGATTCAGGGTGGTCAGGGCAGCTGAACTTCCTAATGTGTTCAGTTCCGCTTCCGCTTTGATCAGATACATTTCGGCCAGCCGGAAGACGATGGCGTCCCGGCTTGAAATATCATGGGTCGGGTAGTTGACGTTAAATACATTATCAAGGAATTTCTTGATTCCCGGATAGGAGCACCATCCCCCGATTTTGTATGAATTGTAACGGGCATCGTTGTAAACATCCGATTTGGCCTTGGCTGCTTCCGTGGGTTTGGCGGTGGCCGGATCACCGGTCGTGTAAACGGGAATGTCGCCGTTGTACATGAACTGAATGCGGTATTTTCCTTTTGCCCAGGCTTGTTTTGCCTTCCCTGCATCGGAATTCCCGTCAAGGGCACAGTAATAAATGGCTGTATCTTTGATACCGGGATAATTTTTAGAACTGCCTTCCAGTCCGGGTGCTATGGTGTATGCATCTAGCAGGGTGGCTTCAGTGCGCTGATCGGTTTCACGGTTCTTTTCAAGCAGATTCCAGAGGTACATGGAGGGAAGATAGCGGGTGAATCCCCTGCCATAAGGTGAATAGTAAGAGGCCACATATACCTTTTGCTTGGTCACATAATGGGTGATGTAAAAGGTTTTTTCATCCAGCGGCCGAACGAACGTTTCATTTCCGTTGTTACCGAAGTCGGAAGCTCCGTTGTTCCACATAGATACAAACATCAGCAGCATAGCGCTTCCACCCCGGGTATATCCCGTACGGGTAATCAGGGAGTTGTACTCCATTTTGGTTCCGTCGGCATTGGTCTTATACCGGTAAGGAATGCAGTTGACCGTGGTCATGAGATCCTGGGAATAGGTCACTCCCCAGATGGCTTCCTTGTTGGTGCGGATATCCTCGTTATTCATCGACCAGGTGTCGGCATACACCGGATAAAAGGAGGCAATCCCGCTTCCGATGACGGCTTCCGACTCGGTTTTGGCCAGGCTGTAGAGGTCTTTACCGGAATAGTCCTTGTTGGTGGTCACTCCGTTTTTCCCCAGCCAGGAGGCTGCATAGAGGAGGGTACGGGCTTTCAGGGCACGGGCAGCCCAGAGGTTGGCACGGCCTTCGGTTTTCACTACATAATTGGCTGCCTGGAAGGCTGCAATAGATTTGTCTATATCTTCGAGTATTTTGCTGTAGATCTCTTCTTCAGGCATGCGCGTGGGATCGGTGACAATTTCAGTAGGGGGTGCGCTGTTATAGGGTACCGGCCCCCAGATATTCACCATGTGCAGGTAATAAAAAGCGCGAAGGAAATAAACCTCTCCGAGGTACTGGTTCCGCGTAGCTTCTGTAATTACTTCATTGAGGGGAATATACTTCAGTGCATTGTTACATACGTCGACCGCACAATAGAAGGCTTCCCAGTACTGGTCGAGACAGGCATTGTCGGCTACGTTGTTGTCAAGGCTTACCGAAGTAATATTATAAGAATTCAGCGATTTCTGCTTGTTATCGTATCCATAGTAAAACAGATCGGTTCCGGTTTCTGACAATCCCAATCCCGGTTCTTTTCCATACCAGGCGCGTGTAAAACTGTAACAGGAGGAGACCAGACCCTGTAATCCCGTGGAAGTGGCATAGGTCAGATCGGCGGTTGCCCCGGCTTTGTTGTCCTCTTGCAGAAAATCTTCACATGAGGGCAATCCTATAATAAGTACCGGGAGAAATAAGAGTGCATATACTATTTTTTTCATCGTCTTCTTGATTTTGTGGTTAGAACTGAATATTTACACCGAAAACAACCTGTTTGGCCAATGGGAAAGTGACCGCTCCCCCCCGTTCCGGGTCGTAATTGTCAACATTGGCAAAGGTGAAGAAGTTCTTCAGCGATCCATAGAGCTTAACCTTATCCAAACCCGCTTTGCTGGTCAGAGAAGGGGGAAGGTTGTAGCCCAGGGTAACATCCTTTATTTTGATGTAATTGGCTTTTTCATAGAGCAGGGCTGACCCGTAGGTAGCAAAGGTGGTACTTGCGGCTCCCGGGCTCGGGAATTTCGCCCCCGTATTTTTTACCGTCCAATAGTCGAGATCGCCCCAGTTGGCCGATTCATAGTTCAGCTGGTTGTTCATTCCGTATGACATGTATCCTCCCATACGAGCATATACCAGCACATCGAGGGTGAAATCGAGGAAGCTGATGGCGTTACTTATTCCGATAATATGTTTGGGTGAACGGTTATAAACGATTTTATCATCGTCACTCAGTTTCCCGTCGTCGTTGCGGTCAACAAGCTTGATTGTGCCGGGAGCTCCGTAAGCAGAGACGTACCCCATGGTTTCATTGGGGTGACGTGCCTGCCAGTCGGTTTTAAACGTGTTAAATTCTCCCACACCCCAGCATCCGTCTGCTTCAAAGTCGTAATAAAGGGATACAGGTTCCCCGACAATCTGACCGGTGGTACCGCTGATGTTGCGTTCCATGCCATCCGACAAGTGGGTAATTTTGTCCCTGAAGGTGGTATAGGTACAGTTGGCGTTCCAGGAGAATTTCCTTGAGTTGAAAATCAGGGTATTCAGCGCTACTTCCAGTCCGTTGCCTTCAGTCTTACCAATGTTGGCAATCACACTGGGGTAGACCGATGAGGGTGGGGCGCTCTTGCGGTACAGTAGGTCGCTGGTTTTACTGAGGTAATAGTCCACGCTGGCGGTAATGCGGTTTTTCAGGATTCCGAAGTCGACGCCAAAGTCGAGTGCCGCTGTCTTTTCCCAGGTAAGGTCGGTATTTCCCATGGTGCTGGGAATATTTCCCGCCAGGTCTTTCCCGCCGAGATAATAATAGACCATGTAATCGCTCAAAGCGGTCAGTGTGCTGTATGCATCCACTGCCGCATTTCCTGAAATACCCCATGATACCCGGAATTTCAGGTTGTCGAGCCATGATGTGCCTGCCAGGAACGACTCTTCACTGGCTCGCCAGGCCACCGCCACCGACGGGAAATATCCCCATTTGTGTCCGTCGGCCAGGGTTGAAGAACCATCAGCACGAACAGAAGCAGTAAACAGATATTTTTCGTCGAATTTGTAATTCACCCGGCTGAAGTATGAGAGAAGAGCGTTCTTAATATAGCTGCTGGTAGATGTTTCCGCTGTAATTTTGGAAATATCGTAGAACGAACTCTTATAATAATGTTCTTTGCCGGCATCTCCTTCCGTCTTGGTTTGCTCGTACACATTCTGTTTCATGCTGTGTCCCAGCAAACCGGTGAGATCGTGTTTTGTGCTTCCGAACCGGGTATTCCAGGTCAGGGTATTTTCCCAGGTATAGCCGGTATTCATGTTATATTCCAATGAAATGGAACTGGTTCCCGGTGACTGGTAGCGGCTAACACTCTGGTAATCTTGGTAAGTTCCGTTACGGACGTTGCTCCGGTCGAGGGCAAATATCGATTTGAACAACAGGTTTTTAACAGGAGTAATTTCCGTGTATACATTCCCGAAGAAACGACTCGTCTCCTTGTTGTTCTGATAGTTCCCTTTAATTTCATCCAACAGCGGATTGCAATGAGCGGCATATCGCGGATT
>CAYWTT010000277.1:0-5705 GCA_964461245.1 uncultured Prolixibacteraceae bacterium
TAACTTATAATCAACCGGCGAATGAGAAGTGGCGCGATGATGGTGAAAAACATTCCATTCCACGCCACCGGAAATCCAGGCTCCTGTCATACCGACATTGGCCGGTTTAATCACATCCTGATGGTAAAAAATGTCGTATCCGTTGGTTTTATCGATTGCATAAAACAACCTTCCGCCAATCTCAGGAAGAACACAAAGCTTAACATACTCATTTTCTAGGTATAAAGCCTTATAAACCACGTTCTCCTTATTTCGGGTCATATTGTCGTTCAGTGCATACGGATAGACAGCACGTCTTGCCCGCTGATATGACCAGTCGCAATCAAAAACAGGCGCAGTCTCGGGGGGATTAAGCTTATAGGTTGGGATTTCGAGGGTGCCTTCCCAAACCTTAACTGTTGTCTGCGCTGAAGTGTCATGATTCATGAATAATCCTGCAATTAAAATTATAACAATCAATGATTTAAATGATCCGTTTTTCATGTATTTAATTTTTTAAGTTCTTGCAATTTCCGGAAACAGATAGGGTTGTATCAAAAGCCACATTTTAAAAGGTTCATCCTTTGTGTAACCTTTGTGAGGTACTTCGTGATTCTTGTGTGGTGAAAAATCAAGTCAAACTTTCAGGTGCCAAATCCATTGATAATAATGTTTTATTTTTTGAAACCACTGAGGACCACAAAGATTATCATCAGGGTACACCAAATACTTTTGATACAGCGCGGAAAGGCAAGCCTTGCAAGATTGCGTGAAATTTCACTTTTCGTAATTGCACCATCACTCAACCGGTTTAATATGGAAAATGCAACTATCGTAATCTCCCCTTAATTTTACCTGAATTCCAATTTCCATCAGGGCACGTCCGGTAATTCTGCCCATGGGTATTGGTTTGCCGATATCTTCAACTGTTTTATTTTTTCCATATACTTCTACATCATACTTATTATCAGGATTAAGTGACTCCAGTAACATATTCGGGATACTTTCCATTAACCGGAGTCCATGTCCAAAAGCAAACAGCAAAGATTCACCGGTATCAGGCAACACAAACTGGAAAGCTGCATAAGGATGCTCCCGCAAAGAAGCAATGCGATGCAACTCGCCTTTGCACGTAATGTGCCGGATTTTCTTAAACAGGTTAAAATAACCTTTCACCTCTGCCAGTTCTTCCGGTGCCATTTTATCGAGCTGTAAGGTTGTGGCAAGCCAGCCCATCATGCCCACATGTGCCATAAAATCGAGGGGGGCATAAGCCTGTCTTCCGTTGTAGCTTGTCGATGTATAACTAAGATGTCCGGCACCACCCGCCATATATGCCGGGTGCAGATATGTGAAACCTTCCTGTAAAACGATGCAGTCGACCGGATCCTGGTTATCGCTGCGGTTGATCCGGGCAAAGTAATCGTCCATTTTCAGGTCAGACCGGCCGTTCCCTGATGCACAGTTCTCGAAAAAAACATTTGGGAATTCTTTCTCCAGCCGTTCAAATAATTTGTAGAAGTTTTCTGTGTATCTGATCCGCATTGTCCGGCGGTCCGGGATGTCGGGAACCTCAAAGTAACGGTTGAAATCAAGCTTCAGATAGTCAATATCATTTTCCCTCAGAAGCTTAGACATTTCCACATAAACATACTCAAGAACATCCGGGCGGGAAAGGTTGATCATGGTACTTGACATATCCTTTCCGCCCCATCTTTCCCATTCTGTTTTTGCAAAAAGCCATTCCTGCTTGTCCTTATCTGAAAAGAGTTTTGAATCGTCCATAACCCTTTCAGGTTCCATCCAAATCCCGAATTTCATGCCCTGGCGGTGTACTTCGTCAATAACAGGTTTCAACCCACGTGGAAATTTTTGCTTATCGACCGTCCATTCCCCGATCGCAGTTTGCCAGCCATCATCAATGATAAACACTTCGGCCCCGACTTCAGCGGCACGGGGAATTAGCGACATAACATTTTTCTCATTTACGCCAAGCTGCAACAAAGCCCCGAAAGAATTATAAACAATGGGGACTTCAACATTGAGCATATTTTCGGGGTACAAATATCTTCTCTGGTAGCGATGGATCATACGTGATGCTTCTCCAAAACCTCCCCTGGTATATCCGGCTGTAAACACAGGTGTTTTGTGGCTCCCGCCCGGTGCAAGCTTCAGCAAAAAATCGAAGTCATTATAACCTCCGCTTACCCGTAGCTGTTTATAGGCATCCAGTCCGATGATCATTTTCCAGTCGCCGCTCCATTGCAAGGTGCCAAACCAGACAGCTCCTTCTTTCTCGTTGGTAAGCCCGTCCCGGTCAAGTGCAAAATAGGGGACGTGGTAATGTCCGCTTACCCCGTTCCTACTTTCCAGCACTTTCTCCCCGGGGCCAACAAATTCGCGGGTTATCTGCCATTCCTTTCCCCAACTCCCCGACATATGGGTCAGCCGGTATTGATGGGAATGAGGAACATACCAGCTTGCCGATTGTATGTTTTCGATATCAACTTCCTCATTGCCTTCGTTTTTGACTTCAACCCAGCGGTCAATGAGGTCAAGCCCGGGATAAACCTGATAATGCAACACAGTATAAAATGGATAATCTTTGGCCTTCAGAATGACTTGCAGGTGGTTATCCTGAATTTTAAAGGAGTCGAAGGTTTGTCTGAGGTGGACAAGGCGATCAGGCTTTTCGATTTTAAGGCAGGGTTCCATCCGGGCACCTTCAGTGTATGTTGAATACTCACAAGGGCTTTCCTGCCAACGGCGACCGATAGCCGGAGGTTCCGGAATATCATTGATGTCGGTTACTTTTCCTCCCCAGTGAAGGTTCACAAACAATCCGGTTTTATCTAATCCGAAGGCATAACTTGAATTAACAGTGTTGATTAAAAACACTTTTCTATCCTTATCATACTTAATGGACGTACTATTTGTATTTTTTACCTCATCCTGTCCATTCGCAAATGCATTCTGAAGAAATGTACAAATCAACAAGGTTATCAATGGAATAGCAATAACCTTTCGGATACTATAGCAACATTTGTATTCTTTTGTCTTCATCTACTTTGATTTTGATGTTGGAGAGTTTTTATAAAATATTTTGCCCACAAATGATCCGGTTTGGTCTCAATTGCCATTTGGAAAAACTCTTTGGCCTTTGTGGTTTCCCCATTCCCGAGATAGCCCAATGCAATGGTATAGTACGCATCCGAATTTACTTCCTGAAGGGTTTGTCCCGGCCCAAAGGAGACGAAAAAATTCTCAACATAATCCGTTACATCATTTTTCCCTTTTGCGATCAGGTTGTCAAACAACAGACTTGCGTCTGCTTTTTTATCAGTCTCAAGTAAAGCCAATCCTTTGAAATAATCATAGGCAGAGCTTTTCGTTTCGGTTTTTGAAGCAAGGTCATAATACTTTCGGGCATCCTTTTTCTTTCCCATATTCTGCAATGCCTTTCCTGTCAGGTAATAGATCTGTGCATTGCGCGGATAGACTTCCCACCGGGCATAATTCTGATTTTCGGGATACTGGTCGGCCATTTGAAAGAATCGGAGCGCATCCGAAAATTTTCCTTCACCCATTTTCTGTTCTCCGGCCAACAGGCAGGCATCCGCATAAATATCGTGCAAATCGTTCACCCCTTCCTGCCGGCTGAAAAAATGGATAGTGAGATATTCGATTGCCTGATCGAACTCTCCATTGATGATCAACATCCGTATTTCCCGGACAAATGAATCGTACCTTTTTACCGTGGTCCGGTGGTTTTGAACTAGCATTTCCAACCGTTTTGAAACACCGGTTCCGGCACTCTCATAAACCTCATCCAACTCTGTGAACCAACATGCCTCGCTGTTATCCAGGCTGATGGCTTTTTCGTAAGTGGTGATGGCCTTCTGTGTATCTTTTACATGGTATTTGTAGCCCCAGCCAAGGTTCCTGTAAGCCATCGCAAAATCAGGTTTCCGTTCAACGGCTTTCTGCCAGTATTCCATTGCCACATCCGGTTGTTTATCGAACAGCAAATTTCCCAGGTAGTAACAGGTATTCGCTGCATCCGGAAAATACTCCAGTGCCTTTTTAAACACATCGACTGTTTCCAGGCGGAAGGGGAAACAATAATCAATCGGCAGAGAAACAGCCTGTCTGAAAAATTCCTTTGCAGTGGATGGTTCGCCTGAAAGATCACTGGTATATCCCAAATAATATTGGATGGTGGGGTAATTCTTCAGCTTTTCATTTGCAGAATGGGCTGCCATTTGCAGGATGTTTTCAGCCTCCTCAGCAAATCCGTTGTTTAAATAATCTACTGCCAGTTCGAGGTATGTCTCAGGCTTATCACGAATCAGCACTTTTAAATCAGAATAGAATTCAGCAGCAATGCTAATTTCTGTTGCCTCAGCAATCCTGTACAATTCATTGGATGCGTATATGTTAATTGGGTCAATAGATAAAACACGGGTAGCCAGTTCTTTTGCCTGTTCATTATCTCCCAGTTTCCTGACAATGGTTGTTTTCAGGTTGAGTGCATTCAGGTTCATGGTATTACCAATCAGCGACTGGTTTACTTCTTCAAGCGCTTGCTGATAGTTATTTCCCTTTACTGAAATTTGAGCCAACTGGAAAAAGGCAGGAGACATGAAATTATAGTCCCATGCCGCCCTGTAAAGTGTGTCGGTCGCCGCTTCGTAATTCCCTTGTTCTTTCAGAATGAGTCCCAGATGGTATAAGGCCTCACAATCGCGCGGACGGGTATAATCTTTTGTCAGGCGTTTGATGGCTTTCCGCAAATAAGCAGCGGCTTTATCATAGTCGCCTCTTTCCCGGTAATAAATCCCCATTTGGGTGTTGCACCGGATATCAAAAGGATCGCGGCGAAGGGCTTCCTCAAAATAATCCAACGGATTGACAAAAGCGTTGTGAAACTGTACATTCCGAAGGCCTGTCAGGTACAATTCTTCGTTTGTCTTGATTTCAGCCGGTTTTAGCGGAGGTTTCACTGTTTCGGGCAGCGGTTTTAAAGTATCCTTTTTAACCGGCTGGTACGAGATGATTTCTTTGCCTTCTGCATCAGAAAGCATAAGCTTTACTTTGGTTTCATCGCGGACATCAACCGGTAGTTTTGTTTCTGCCCTGAATGGTTTATCAGGCGCAATGGTTGTTTCTTTTTTGTACAGGATTTCTCCACTCTCATTTATAAGTGTAATGGTTGTATTGCTGATCAATTCAGTGGTATTTGCAGCAATCATTACATTGTTGTCCGGATTGAATTCCATGTTCAGACTGGCTCTCCGGTTGCCTGTTTTAGCCCCTTCCATGTGGTGAATGCCATACCAGTACTTGGTAAATGTTTTAACCTCGTACGGGTTTAACCAGCTGTAATCGGGCTGATTGTCGGAATAGGCCCCCACCATGAGTTCAAGGTAGGCTCCGTCGCTCTCCGTGAGTATTTCCGAATCCCATTTTTTGCCGTAAGCACCTGGTCCCCATAAAAAGAATTTTCTTCCTTTTACAATGTTGGGATTGCCAACCAGCATGGTTCCCGCATCCTTCCCATGATCATATCCAGCAATAAAGCCGTCTTTCAGGTCGTACACAAAAATGGAAATCAGGTCATCATTGTTTTTCCACCAGCTGGCATCTATCCCGTTTTTGTAATGCTCCCTGCCATTGTATGCTTCATGGGTCACCGGCCAGTGACAAAAGCTGTTTTTGGCGTGCAT